>NC_010085.1:1500000-1645259 GCF_000018465.1 Nitrosopumilus maritimus SCM1
TTTTCTCAGAATTGTATTTTGAATAAAGAACATACAATCCAGGAATTATCAAAAGCAAAAATAATGCATAAAGATATTCAAAATGAATTTCCATCTATTTTCTCCTCCGAGTATGAATATAGCGATTAAATGTAACATCAAAGGGTTCCTCATTTGAAAGATTCAAAAAATCAACTCCCAGTTTTTTCATTTCATATTCAATTTCTTCTCTAGTCTTCTTAATAAGATTAGAATACTCTTCTTGGAATTTTTTATCAGAAGTGTTTACCAGTATTTGTTCTCCAGATTCTGCATCCTCTAGATATACATGACCAATTTCAGGAATCTCTGTTTCACGAATATCAGAAATATTTACTAAAACAATTTGATGTTTTAATTTTAGATATTGCAATGGCTTTACGAATGAATCTGACATAAAATCTGAAACAACAAAAACAACACTTCGACGTTTTAGATTTTTTTGTAATTCTGATAATGATCTAAAGATATCTGTTTGTGTACTTTGAGGAGTGTATTCTAATAATTTTTTTAAAATTTCCATCATGTGTTTTTTGCCTTTTTTTGCAGGAACAAATTTTTCCAATGAATCTGTAAAAAGACCCAATCCAACTCTGTCATTGTTCTTTAGTGCAGAAAACATCAGAGAAGCTGTTATCTCAAATCCAAGTTCTTTTTTACTCTTTACAAAACCAAAGTCATTACTTGCAGACATGTCCATTACAACATAGACGTTAAGCTCTTTTTCTTCGACAAACTCTTTTACAAAAAGATCATTGTATCTAGCTGAAACATTCCAATCCACTCTTCTGGCATCATCACCAGCTGCATACTCTCTAACCTCAGAGAACTCAATTCCTCCACCTCTAAATCTGGACCTGTAGGCACCAGATTCCATGCCTTCGACTAGATTTTTGGTCTTGATATCCAGGTTTTTTACCTGCTTCAAGAGTTCTGTGAGTTCAGTCATGGCCTAAACCTAAGGCGGATTGATTTTTTCTAAAACAAAGTCAATTACCTTATCAGAGGTAATTCCGTTTGCTTCTGCCTCAAATGTCAAAATTATTCTATGTCTGAGAACTTCGTGTGCAACAGCTTTGACATCTTCTGGAATAATGAAGCCCCTTCCATTAAGCATGGCATTTGCTTTTGCAGTTCTCATTAACCAAATTGATGCTCTAGGAGATGCTCCAAACTCTATCATATTTTCTAAATCTAGATCATAGTCTTTTGGAGTTCGTGTTGCATTTACAATATCTGCGATATATTCTGTAACTACTTTATCAGCATAAATTTTTTCATTGAATTTTTGAATTTCTAAAATTTCTTCAGGACTGATAATTGTATTTACTTTATCTTCTTGTTCAGATGAATTTTTTTCAATAATCTCGAGTTCTTCTTGTTTTGAAGGATAATCAATTAAAATTTTCAGAGCAAATCTATCAACTTGTGCTTCAGGAAGTTTGTATGTTCCCTCGTTTTCAATTGGGTTTTGTGTTGCAAGAACTAGGAATGGTTTTTTTAATTCAAATGTGTCTCCGTGTATGCTGACATTTCTTTCTTGCATTGCTTCAAGTAATGCTGATTGGACTTTGGGTGGTGCACGATTAATCTCATCAGCAAGCACAAAATTATGAAATATCGGACCCTTTTGTGTTACAAATGATCCTGAGGCATTCTTGTAAATTTTTGTTCCTAAAATATCTGCTGGAAGTAAATCGGGTGTAAATTGAATTCTAACATGATCAACATTGAAAATTTGTGCCATTGTCTTTACCATCAATGTCTTTGCTAAACCAGGAACACTCTCTAAGAGTACATGGCCATCAGCTATTATTGAAATGAGAATTTTCTGTAAAGCGTCTTGTTGTCCAATCACAACTTTATGAGATTCTTCAAAAACTGCATTTAGTTTCTTTGCATACTTTTGAGCTTGCTCACTTAGCTTTTTGATATCTTCATTTGATACCGAATAGTTTACGTGATTCTCTCTCAGTGCCATGTCGTAGAATGCCGTTTTCGGGATAAATATCAGACTGGTTCATTCGAAAGATGTACCAGTATTCATACGCACGGCGTAAACTGACCTTTTGAATTTGCAATTCTTATTGTCTAGATTAAAAATTTGATCAAACTACAATAATTTCTCGTTGTACTAGATTCTCAATTATGTTTAAGAATTGTTCATCAGTAATTTTTTCTTCATACCACCAACCTGCAGGAATTTGTACCCATTGAGGAATCTTCCATTGTGATTCAGAAACTACTTCACGCGTTGGAACAGATAGGATTTGTTTTTCAAAAAGAAAGTCAATTCCTTCTAAAAATTCTGAATCAGGAATTTGTTGAGTTGCCCACCAGTCAGCATTTTGTTTTACCCAAACAGGAACTGTAGGAAGTTCAGGAGGTAATCCTTTGTCAAAACCTGAAATCTTCAAAACACCTTGGGATTGAGGCTCAACAGTAAATGCAACATGCCAGAATCCCATATCATCAATGCTTTGGATAAATTCTATAGGTTCGTCATTTAGTGTGACAGAAAATTTTTCATTTCCAGAAATTGGAGCAAATTCAAAGTTTGCATATGTCTCTAATGGATAACTATTGTAACCTCTAATTGTCATTGTTGTTCCAGATTCATCAAATTTTGCAGCTGAATACCATGCACCTGAATCGTATCTGAAATCAAAATCACCACCATTCTTCTTTGCAGTCACAGGAATTACAGTAGTATCAACTGGTGCAAAGCAACTATAGTAAAAGATATCCTCAGTTACTGAAGGATCAGGATACATTGTAAAGTCTAGAATTTCTCCAGGTTCAATTTTTTCAATATATTCGATATTTTGAGTAATATCTAGAACTTTTTCATATCCATGAACAACTGCAAAAATTTTTGGAAAGTGTATTGTTTCATTTCCAGTGTTTTGAATTCTGCCTGATATATGACCATCTTCATGTTTGACTAGTGTCTTATCATAAAGAATTTGGATTGGAACTGGATTAGTCATTGTTTGTTCATAAATTAATTCAGGATTAACTAGAACTGGAGTGTTTGATTGTACTTCAGGAAATTTTATCTTAAATGGAATTTCTGTTCCAGCAGCAAGTGGAACATGCTGAATAGTTTTTGAAATTGTTTCAGAATTTTCAATTACAGAAACGGTAATTGTAGGAATTATTGCAAAATCATTTTCATTTTTAACATTACCAACTACAGTGTAAATTCCAGTTGAATCAAAATATCCCAAGTACTCATGTAATGGAACATAAACTTCAGCAAAACTCAAACTAGGAGAAAACAGAATGATTGAGAAAAATCCTAGTAATAGAAGAATTTGTGGTTGAGAAACTCTAGAAAGAGTTGATGATATCTTCGAATCCAGAAGTTGGTTTTTCAAGTAGGCTTGGTCTATAGTCTTCAACTAGTTTATCTATCAAGTCTCTGACTTTAATATGATATCTTTTTTTGAGTTGAACAACTTTTGTTTCTACTAGTCCATCATCAACTAGTTGTGACAAATACAATGACACGGTTGATGGGGATTTGTTTACCTCTTTAACTAGTTGAGGAAATTCTAAACCATCTTCTTTGACTAGTGCAAGTAACAAATCACGTGGAGTTTGTTTTCTTAATGCTTTGATAACAATTGATTCATCTTCTGTAATTTGTGGAGGATAGAATCTAGCTTGTCTTGGACCACGATCAGCTTTGATAACTCCGTTTCTTTCTAATTTATCTAGATAATGACTTAGTACTCCATTTTTTAATCCAGAAGAACGCATGATTTCACGGAATTGGATTCCTGGATTTTTTTCTATTATTTCTTGAATTTGTGAATCTCTATCAGTCATTTCTAAACACTCCTAACGCTAGCAATCCTAATGTTGCAAAGGTCAATAAATGTCCTACCTCTGCAAGAGGCATAAATTCTAGATCATAGATGCTTGGCCATGTTGCATCAACTAACAAAACAACTTCAGCTGCAATAAAGTTGGCAAATGCTATAGAGCTAAGTAAAAGTCGTTTTGTTCTTAATCGATAGTATGCAAATCCTGCAAGTATTGAGATGAAAACTGCAAGAGTAATTCCTCCAACATGTAAAAAGATGTGAGCGATATGATGCCCATGTAGTAAATGAGGGATGATTACTGGTAAAGCCAAAATTGCAACAACACCAGTAACTACAAGAGAAAATAGCATAGATTTTTTCTCTAGTATCCTTTCAGCTCTAAACAAAGTAATGAAATTTGATTAATTTTTCATTTAAAGCAACTGGTTCAATTCTCGAACTAGCATCGATCAGACACGAATGATTCCCTTTTGAATCAAATATTCCAGTCCTTGGACAAATGTCTGATCGTCTATTTGTTTTGCAGCCCACCATGCAGCATTGTTTCTAATCCATGATGGAATTTCTTGGGATGAAGAATCTTGTTGTTGTGTTGATGGAATTACAATTATTTTGTTTTTGATGAGATATTCAATTCCTTGAACAAATGTATTATCATCAATTTGTTCTTCAGACCACCACAATGCATTGTTTCTAATCCAATCAGGAATTGTAATTTCTTTTTGAGATGTAACTCTATCAATTACAATTGGAATAGTTGTTCTTGCAAGATCATTATTATCTAAATTATTAAAATTTAGATTAACAATTCCTGTAACATCTTGTGGAATTGTAAACTCTACTACATTATGTTCTTCTCTTGAATCAGTACTTGTTCCACTTTGTTGGTAAATGACTTTGTTATTTTGTGTAATAGAGAAATCATAATTTGTTGCTATAGGTTTGTTTTTCAAGAAAACATCAGTTACATCAAATAATATTTTTGCATCAGAACCAGATTGCAAGTTTTCAGGTTCCCAAGATGCAAAAATTCGAAATTGTCCATTTTCAGTAACTGAGCTCATATGCGGATAATCTCTATCAGGAGTAATTAGGAAATTCATGCCATTTTCATTTGAGCCATTTTCAAGAACTCGGAGTAATTCTTGTTGATAAATAATAAAATGCACCACACGACCGTCAGAAAAAAAGTCATCTATTGTAGATATGTCATCAGAGAGTTCTACTCCATTAATGTACATGGTGAATCCAGATACAAGCAAATCACCATAGGTTTTTGGAATATCTAACTCTTCATGGACAACTGATGTTTGATTGATGTTTGTATGACTCCATTCAAAAGGCATTGAAAATCTAATCTCTTTTGAATCAGTATCATATTCAAAGTCAGATATTTCATCATAGTAAGTAATTACGTCAATGCTTTGTTCTCCAAAGTTTGGATCAACAAAATCATGGCTAGAGGTTTGGGCAATAGAAATTCCTGCATTAAACACTAGTGGTTTTTCAAGTGTTTTTGAATATCCATCAGCAGTAAGTATACTGATATCAAATTTGTACAGTCCACCCTCACTGAGTTTTGGGCCTTTGACATGAATTAGTCTACTATCTAATCCCAATATGGAACCAAAGAAATTAGCACCAGTTTCTTCTTCTATTACAATAGAATCAGTTTCTTCTGAAACAAAATTGAATACTAGAAAACCATTATCTGTTTTGAATTCTTGCTCAAAGAGAAATTGGTTTCCTTTCTCAGATTTTATGTGAAATGTAACATCACGTAGTGTAATTTTTGAATCAAAGTCAATCAGAGAAATAGAGATTTGTTGATCGTCATCTGCTTCAGGATCACTTTGTGATGAAGAAACCTCTACAGTTACTTGTTTTCCATCAAGGTTTACAGGAGGAAATGTCTCACTTCCTACACCATGACCAAAGGCACTATCAAAAGTAAATACAAACAACAATGGCAGTAAAAGTAACAGGAATAGATTTTTCAAATTATGTCCACTTGTTTGGATCTTTTTTACGAATTTCTTTTCCATCAATTGTAACAGAGTCTTTTTCTTCAAAGATTGTATGCCATTTACCGTTACTAGGGAAAATTTTGTTCATCTCTTCAACTTTTTTACTGGTTGGAGCTTTATTCATCAAAGCTCCCCACCTCATGTTAGGAACTTTTGGCATGATATCATTGATGTCTTTCATTTTATTATCACTTTACTGAATTTATTTAAAAACTTATGATTGAACTTTCATGATTCCTTCTTTAATCAAGAATTGAATTCCTTGGATAAAGGCATCATCATCAATTGCGCCTTCTGCCCACCAACCTGCATTGTTTTTAATCCATGCTGGAATTTCATTAGAACCTGTACCTTCACCTGCAGAGGTTGGGGGGATTTGCAAAATATTTTCTTTAACTAAATATTGAATTCCCTGAACAAAAGAACCATCATCTATTTGTCCAGCAGCCCACCATTCTGCATTGTTCTTAATCCATGCAGGAATTGCGGCCGGTGTTTGTTCTTCAGGTGTAGGCACAGTTTTACCAGTACTAGGACCTAACTCAATTATTCCTGAACCAATTCCTGCATAAGTCTCATCATATGCTAATCCAGTACCTAAGGCTCTAATGTCAATCCTATAGACTCCTTGTGATGGGACATAGATTTTCTTTATGTCAATTCCTTCAGTGGCCACTATTCCTGGCATTTGTGGATCATCTCCCAAAAAGGTCTCTAGGACTTCATCGTTTTCGTCAATAAATGATACAACATATCTCATATCTCGAATAAGTTCTCTATTTTCATCAAAGAATGTAATCTCAAATGGAATTTCATCTCCTGCGCCATAACTTCCATCCCATGAAATGTTAACAGTTGTTGGAACAGGTTCATAGTTTGTAGTGTCTACTAGATAAAATTCAGTTGATTGTTTTTCTATTTCATCAAGTGGAACGAGTTTCAAATCCATTTTTGGATTTTCATAGTTTGCTTCACCTAATGTCTCGTTAATTCTTTGTAATTCTTGATTAGTAATTAGAAAGTGAACAACGTTAGTATCATCATATGAGTATGGATCATTTAGTAATGCTCTTTGATCAACCTCGATACCATTAACATATCCTTTGAATTGTTTACCTTCTGCATATGGTGCAAATGTTTTTGGGACTCTAACTTCTTCATGAACTACTTGGACCAAATCAACATATTCTGGAGTCCAGTCAAATGGCATATCAAATGAAATTGAATTATCTGATTGATCAAAGTTGAAATTATCAACTTGATCATAGTATGTTTTGACAACAACTGGAATGTCTGCATTTGCAGTTTGTATCATAAAGTTTTGATCTTGTGCAATACTAACAAAAGTATCATAGCTTAACAAATTTGCCAAGATAGATTTTGGACTGGTTGCAGCTTCAATATCAACACGGATTTGATACAATCCACCTTCTATGAATATTGGACCCGTAATTTCAGGTCTTGCACACACATCTAAATTCTCATCATTACAATCCGTACCATAAACAAATAGAGCACCAGGTGCACTGACATGTTCTGAACCATAATAAACAGAACATTGATGTAGATTTTCCTCATTACAATCAGTTTTTGGTGTTATTTTTACATCTAGTCGTCCATCCAAATCATAAAACAAGTTTCTAGCTAAAAGTTCTCCACTTTGCCAAACTTCTATTCTGTAGGTTACTTTGTCAAGATTGGTATCAGTCACAGTATCAAAGAAACGAACTTGCATGTTTGCGGTATCAACTTCACCTACTGTAATATCAGATGGAGTTAGTTGTGTGCTAACAGTCACTGCCATATCACCAAAAGAGATAGCAGGAGCTTGATCTCCACCTAGACCATGTCCAAAGACATCAGGTACTAATGCAGGTATTGTGAAAATTCCAATTATCGTAATGAATAACGCAAATTTGTTATGCAATACCAAAACAATGTTAATTCCATATTTAAAGATGGCATAGTATTCCTATACGTGAGATTTTTTTTAAGAATGATGGTACGATTTTTATTTATCAATTTTTGAAGTACGGTATGAAGATTCTGTTTGTATTATTACTTATTCCATTTTTAATGGTTCCAGCATTTGCTGAAACTCAAACATTACCCACAGAAAAGAATACTCTTGATGTTAAATTAACATACGATACCATTGAGCCAGGTATTCAAACTAAGATCAACATAGATTTTATTAATCCACAAACTCAAAAAGTTCAAGAACACATTGACTATACAGTAGTTGTTTCAAAAGATGGTGAGACTGTATTTGGTCCAATTCCACTTACACATACTTCTCTGGGTTCTGTCAAAATCCCAATAGAATTTAATCGTGGTGAAGGAGTGTATTCAATGGACTTTGAAGTTGAAGGAATTTTATTCCAACCAATTCCAAGAGAGACTGTATCTTTTGATATTCAAGTAGGTGAAGCCAATGCACAACCAATTACACCACCTGAAGACAACAATGATGAGAATAATGGAGAAAATGGGGGTTGTCTTATTGCAACAGCAACATTTGGTTCAGAACTTGCACCACAAGTACAACAACTTAGGGAACTTAGAGACAACACAGTTCTCAAAACAAATTCAGGAATTACATTTATGACAACTTTTAATCAATTCTATTATTCGTTCTCACCAGTTATTGCAGACTTTGAAAGAGAGCAACCATTATTCAAAGAAGTTATGAAAGTAACACTCACTCCAATGTTATCATCATTATCATTGCTTAATCATGCAGATATTGATTCAGAACAAGAGATGTTAGGTTATGGCATATCCATAGTACTGCTAAATCTTGGAATGTATGTTGGAATTCCTATATTTGGAATTCTAAAGTTGTACCAATTTAGAAAAAACTAGGATTCACTTATTGGAAATTCTAGTGAGGTTTTTATGTATCCAACAAAGTAAACTGTTTAATGAAGACTATAGCAATTTGCTCTCTCTTCGTACTATTTGCAATGGTAGCTGGATTAGTTGCAACAACGCCAGCAGCATTTGCAAACCATCCAGAAGTCACAATCGTACCAGCATCAGGTTCTGGTGCACCAGGTTGTGAAGAAACAGCAGATGGATGTTACATTCCAAGTACTGCAACAGTTGATGTTGGAGGTGTTGTAATCATGTCAAATACTGACACTGCAGCACACACATACACTTCAGGAACTCCAGATGATGGACCAGACGGTATCTTTGATACTAGTTTGTTAATGGCCGGAAGTTCATTTGAATGGAGTCCAACTGAAGAAGGTGAATATCCTTACTTCTGTATGGTACATCCTTGGATGCAAGGTACGATTATAGCTGCAGCAGCAGGAGCTGACGATCATGGTGACGATGGCGGTGAATTAATGGTTTCAATTGCAGATTCACAAGTATTGGGTGGAACACAAATTGAACTTACATTCAGCGAATTACACGTCAACTATGACATTACTGCAACACAAGGTGGCGAAGTAGTCCTACAAGAAACTAATCAACACGCAATGGAGTCTACAGCAACGCATCAAATTGATGCACTAGGTGCTGATGACAATCCAATTGATGTAGAAATTGTTTCTCTAGGAATTGGAGCACCAGGTGCTGAAGCAGATTGGACTGGACCAACAGGTGTAGTTGCAACTGCTAAAGTTGTTCCAGAATTTGGTACAATCGTAATGATGGTACTAACTGTTGCAATCATAAGCATTGTAGCAGTAACTGCAAAATCTAGAGTTATTCCAAGATTTTAGGAATACTCTTTTTCTATTTTCTTTTTACTAAAGCAATTATCGCTAAGATTATAGCTGCTCCAGCAATCGATAATCCAAATATTGCAAAGTCATATGCTGCACCGCCATCGGATGTTACTTCGGTTTCTCCAGACTTTAGTTTAGAAACATCTTGTTGTAATGATGAGATTGCATTCTTTAGAGCAGCAACATCAGCAGTACCTTCACTACTTGTTGGTGGAAAATCTAAGACTGCAGTTGATTCTACATCTTCAATTGGGATTTTAATATCAACTGGAACACCACGTATTTCTCCTTTCAGTTCTATCATGTATGTTCCAGTTTTAGTAGGGATGACTGGCGAGAAATAATAACCAGGTCTAGGATCAGAATTTACTTCAATTTTCTTTGCTGCACCACCAAACATAGTAGTTACATCAACATCTTTGAAAGCGCTTGTAACTCCTGTAAAGGTACCTTCTTTTTCTCCACGCTCAATAATTTTTAGCATGAATTCATTTCTAATTCCTACAACTGGAGGTTCAACTCCCCAACCTGCTTCAATTTCGTATTGTTCGACATTAACAGTAGTATGAGCAAATGAAGGAGCTATCATCCCAATAGAGAACAACAAACCAATAATACCAAAAATTATGATTTTCATTGCTATCATTTTATAATTACAGGTTATTATCTTTACGTGAATTGGTACAAAGATCGAATTCATGAAAACTGTTTAAATTATGAATGATTAATTGAAGAATGAATGCAAAAGTTTCTGATTGTTTTATTGATGATGTCGTTTATTTCAATTCCATTAGCATCAGCTCATCCTTTTACTGAGGAAACTATTCCAAGTTTAACATCTAGTGCTCCAGCTGGAACAACAGAAGTTATCGTATATTTTTCAGAACCAATTGATATTAACTTTAGTGAACTCAGAGTATTTGATACAAATGGAAATCAAATAGACAACAAAGATACGGCTTACTATGAAGGAGAATTATCTCTGATCATTACAACATCACCATTGGAAGATGGAGTTTATACTGTATCAACCAAAGTTCTCTCCAAAGTAGATGGACATCTTGTTCCAGATGCATTCTTGTTTGCAGTTGGTGATGTTGTAATTGATCCCTCATTACTTGATGTAGAACGACCATCTGAAATCATATTTTTACCCGAAGCTGGTGCTAGATTCCCAGGACTGATTGGTCAAACAATTGTCTTAGGTGCAGTAATTGCATCACTCATAATTTGGGGAACACAGAATAAACAACTAATCAGAGAAGAATTAGATAAGATTGGAAACTTCCATCAGGGAAAGTTTATGTCAATTACAGGAATTGGGCTTGTTTTAATTTTCATTTCTAATATTTTGATGATTGCAGTTCAGAGTATAAGACTTGGGGTTTCTCCGCTTGATGCAATTCAAACGGATTTTGGAATAACATGGATATTGAGAATGAGCATTACAATAATTATACTAGGTATTTGGTTTAGACTTGATAGAAGCAAGTCACTATCAAAAAAGAATCAAATTCTATTGTTGGGAGCAATGCTTGCATTAATTTCAACTTCAAGTTTGATTGGTCACGGTGCAGCTAGTGAAAACATACCAGCATTAATACTTGATTACATTCACAATTTAGTTTCAGGAGTTTGGATAGGCGGAATTATTTACTTCGTATTTATTTTACTTCCAACATTCTCTCAACTAAAAGAGACACAACGAGAAAAGATGAGTCTGTTAATGATTCCTCGATTCTCAATTACATTTATCATTGCTGTAGGAGTGATCATAATCACAGGTCCAACATTGATGTGGTTTCTAGAAAGTGATATTAGATTAATTACAGAATCGATTTATGGTCAATTAATTATTCTAAAGATTTCAATTGCAGCAGTAATAATTGCATTTGGGGGATTTTTTCAATTCAAATTACAAAAGAAGGCAGAAAAGAATCTGGAATCAGGAAAAATTTCTGTTCATAAAAAATTAAAAAAATCGCTCAAAGTTGACGTAGTACTAGGAATAGTACTTCTAGGAGTTGTTGCATTAATTACAAATGCAACACTACCAGCAGGAGAAATCCAAAAAATTGATGCACAAGAGATAATTTACGGATTTGAAACTCTGGAATTTACTGAAAATGCAAAATTTGACATTGACATTTCGCCATTTTCAAGTGGCTCAAACACAATTCTAGTTAAAGTTAGTGACTTTGAGGGAAATCCACTCTACGATTCAAATCAGCTTAAAGTCAAGGTATCAAACCCATCAAAGAATATCTCACCAATAGAAGTACCAATGGAGATAATCAAACAGGATAAAAATAGACCAATAGAATTCAAAGGTGAAATGACATTTGGGTTTTCAGGAGAATGGTTAATGGAAGTTGAGGCACAAAGAACTGAAAATGCAAATGAATCAAAGCTTTTGAATTTACTAGTAAAACCAAGACTGACTGACATTCAGACACAAGTTATCGAATACGAACTCCCAAAAGATTCAAAACCACTTTTCCCATTGTATGATGGACGAGATACACTTTGGGTAAGTGATGCATCAGCTCCACGTTTGTGGGAATTTTCACTTGAAACTCAAGAGTTTACATCATATTCATTTGATGGATTGACTACAACATTTCTAACACAAGACAAAGACGGTAAAATTTGGTTTACAGATACTCCCAGAAATCAAATTGGATTCATAGACCCTCAAACAAAAGAGATTATAACAAAAACAATTCCAAAACTTGATCCTGTTATTTCAGACAATACTCCACTTTTCATAAAAGCAGACTTTGATGGAAATATTTGGATTACAATTGTTAACAAAGACAGAATTGTAAAATATATACCAGAAAATGATGAGTTTGAAGAGATTGTTCTTCCAGGAAAAGAGAACTTGCCATTTGCATTAGATATTGATGTAGATGGAAAGATGTGGTATACAACAACTGGTGCAGGAAATATTGGATATATTGATCCTAAAGACAATCAAATTACTCAATTTTCAAATGATCCACCATTACAAGGACCTGAGGCTTTGCTCTTTGATGAAGATGGAAACATCTGGATTGCAGAGCATACAGGCTTGGCAATTACCAAGTTTAACCCAGTTTTAGAGACATTTGAGAGAATTACCGTGCCTAATGATGAAGCATTACCGTTTGGTATGACATTTGATAGATATGGAAATGTTTGGTTTGCTCAACATACAATAGATAGTATTGGAGCATATGATCCGGATAACAATAATTTGATTGAAGTACCAGTTCCTTCAGAAACATCCTTTGTACAATTCATGACATCAGATGGAGACAGTAATGTTTGGTTTGTTGAACAACAAACAAGTAAGATTGGTACAATAAAGATGACAGAAATTCCAGTTACTGCATCACAAATTCAATCATCAGGAGAATTTGAATTAAAATACACAGAACTTGCATCGCCACTAATTGCATTAGGAATTATTGCAACATCTTTGTTTTATGTGAAGAGTATTCAAGATAAAAGAAGACTAAATGAATTAATTAATTCTTAGAAAGTAGTCCAACAGATTTTATTCCCATGGTACTAGCTAGTAATCCAATTGAGATCAAAACAATCGTTCCTGCAGGAGTAATATCAAAGATGTAAGAAACTAAAATTCCTGTAACAACTGAGAAAATTGAAAAACTCATAGAAATAATTGCAGTTTGTTTGAAACCCTTACCATACATTATTGCGGATACATTAGGAATTACAAATAGGGCAGAAATTAATAAAACACCAACAAGTTGAATTGAAGTAACAACAGTAATTCCTGCCATAAACACTATAAGGTAATTTATTTTTTCTACAGGAATTCCGCTAACTTTAGCTTGTTCTTCATTAAATGTAGAATAAAGAATCTGACGATACAACACCAATAGCACAATTAGAATTGCACCAGTAAGAGCAAGTATCAAAACTGTGTCATCAACACTGACAAGTAGAATACTACCAAAGAGAAAACTAAAGATATCAATTGTAAATCCCCCGGATAATCCAATAACTACGAGCCCAACTGCTATACCTGAGGACAAAAGTACTGCTATTGATGCATCACCTGATATGTTGAATCGGTCTTTGATTCTTGTAATGATTAATGCACTGACAATTGATACGCCATATGCTGTCCATAATGGATAGACTCCTGCCAAAAGACCTAATGCAATTCCACCAAAAGATGAATGTGCTATTGCATCACCAAATAGAGAATAACGTCTAAGAACTAAGAACAATCCTACAACCGAACAAAGAATTGCAATAGCAATTCCAGAAATTAATGCTCTATGCATAAAACTATAGGTTAGAATTTCAAAAGACATGATTAATGATGATGCATATGCTCCTGCATAGATGCTTCAGAATACTGTTTGACAAGCTCATCATCAGAGAAGAATTTTTCAGATTCTCCATGGAAGAATAACGTTCTGTTAAGACAAGCAACATGATTAGCTAGTTGGTTTACTGCATCCAAATCATGAGAAGACCAAATGATTGTAATTTTTTGTTTAGAGTTTAGTTCACGTAAGATACTGTAGAATAATTCTATACTTTGCTGATCAATTCCTGTAATCGGTTCATCTAAAATCAAAAGTTTTGGATTATTTACCAAAGCTTTTGCAATAAAGACTCGTTGTAGTTGTCCTCCTGATAATTCTCCTATTCTTCTATTTCGGAGTTCATGTATCCACAATTGTTGCAAAATTTCATTAATTTTATTTTCATCAGATTCATTTCTCAGTCCCATCCTAACAACATCAGTAACAGTTGCCGGAAAATTTTTTTCAAAAATTGGTTTTTGGGGAACATATCCAATTTCTTTAAGATAATTTTTTGAAATTCTGATATCCTTATCAAAAAATTTGATTTCACCTTTGTACTTTGTATTGAGACCAAGCATGCAATCAAAAAGAGTGGATTTTCCAGCGCCATTTGGGCCAATTATGCCTAGAAAATTACCTTGATTAACCACAAAACTGACATCATCAAGAGCTTTTACGTCAGGATATTGAACTGAAAGGTTACTTATTTCAACTGCTTTCAACACAAGGCCTCCTGTAGATTCTCAAGATTTTGTTTCATTTTAGAAATGTATGTCCCTTCAGATGCAATTTCTAATGGAGAGAGGACCAAAACTTGTCCACCAATTTCATGTGCAATGGTTTCAGAAGTTCTAGTGTCAACTGTTTCTTCACTAAAAATTATTTTAATATTATGTTCTTTAGCTGTTGAAATTACATTTTCTAATGTTTTTGCAGTTGCTTCTCCGTGTGGATCAGTTGAAGATAGAATTGTATGTTGATGTAAATCATATTCATCTGCAAAATATGAAAAAGCATCATGAAATGCAATAAAATCGGAATTACAATTAGACAAATCATTTCTAATTTGTAAATCCAATAAAGTTAGTTCTTGAATGTAAGATTCTGCATTAGATTGATAATATTGTTGATTTTCTGGATCATGTTTTGAAAATTCATCAGCAATATTTTGAACTTGGATTTTTGCAAAAACTGGATTTAACCAAATATGAGGATCTCCTGTTTCACGATTAGGTTCATCCATATGTTCATCTTCTTCATATTCTTTTACTAAAATTCCATTACTTGTGTCAACAATATTTCCTTGATAGTTATTCTCATCAAGTTTATCTACCCAGTCTTCAAAACCAATTCCATTAATAATTATCATATCAGATATTTGCATTTTTTGAACATCTTTGATTGTTGGTTCCCAATCATGAGGTTCAACTCCAACTGGAACAAGCAATATTGCATCAACTTTGTCTTGTCCTATATTTTGTACAAATTCATGTAACGGATCAAATGATGAAATTACTTGTAATTTTGACTTTTCAGAATATATTGAATCTGTATTTGGACTTATTCCATAAACTGCAAAGGAACTTAATGGAATTACTACTGCAATTGCAATTATCGCAAGTTTGGTTTGTGTATTCATGAAGCAATTAATCGAAATTTTATTAATAAATCTATAAAATCTTAATAATATTAATTACTAAACTTATAAGATAATTAATAATATTAAACATATGCCAATAGTCTCAATCTCACTAAATGATGAGATCCTATCTGAATTAGACAAACTCCAATCAAGTATGGGATTTACAGGTAGATCAGAGGCGATCAGAGCAGGAATTAGAGCATTTGTTTCAGAAGAAAAACAAAAGGCAGATTTGTCGGGCAACATTCATGCAATTCTTTTGGTAGTACACAATGATGAGTTTGATCATGTTGTTTCTGGAATAACTCACAACTTTGAAGATTTGATCACGACACATCTTCACAGCAAAATTGACAAGGAAAAATGCATGGAGCTTTTTGTAATTGATGGAGATGCAGAGAAAGTTTCGACCATGACAAAAGATTTTCAAATAAACAAGAATATGGATACAGTGAAGTTAGTAGCTCTTTGAAAAATAATCCAAATGCTGAAAATTTTCAAGAAGAATTATGTTTTATTATTGTACTAACAATTGCTTGTAAATTTTCACAATAGTAGAGTTTTAAGTGAACAATACCAAAAATACTTTCAGGCCATAGTAGATTGAAACATATCATATTGCTAGGAATTCTAGCCGTATCAATAGTTATTGGATTTTTTAGTATTCAGTATATTATGGATTCAGATTTTGATATGATGAAAATGTTTTGTGAGAAACATGATGATCAAATGTATGAATTAGCAGAAAAAATGAGAGATGTTAGATTATTACAAAAAGAACCAAATCTAGGAAGCGATGAATATGATAGGTTAGAACAAGAATTTCAAAAATTTACTGATCAAGCATTAGAGAGAAAAAAATGGTATGTTGAAAATTGTGTATAATTTCTATAGACTAGAGTAATTTTTGAAGATATTAGGTTGGGTCATACACAGTTTTACCAAATATTTGGCATTGTATAAAATGGAGTTAATGTCTAGATACATTTTTTCGTGTGTGAAATGATTTTCGATATTTGCTTGTTCTAGGAGTCACACGTAAGACACAACTACAGCAAGGACATCTCACATCAAGGCAAATCATAAAAACATCACATACTGGACATCGTTTTTGATTGTTTTCATATTTGATGGTTTGGCCCTTGATTTTTATTTTGAGTCTTTCACACTTACCTTTACACAAATTCATTGTAAACATCCATTATTTTTAATATCAATCAAACTTTGATTTGCAAAGTATACCAAATAAATATACAAATTAAAATAAATTTGTTAGTGAAAACTTTTGGAAAGTAAAGAGAATGTAAATAAGATAATTGTAAAAAAATCAACTTTTACGAGTTTGGTGGTTGTACTAGTAATAACAATTGCAATTTCTGCTTTCTTTGCAGGCAATTATGTTTCAAACATGAATTCTGATAAAGTTACACAATCAGATCTTAATAATGCATTTGCAAA
Source organism: Nitrosopumilus maritimus SCM1 (assembly GCF_000018465.1). Lineage (NCBI taxonomy): Archaea > Thermoproteati > Nitrososphaerota > Nitrososphaeria > Nitrosopumilales > Nitrosopumilaceae > Nitrosopumilus > Nitrosopumilus maritimus. Next base: position 1,517,053 of record NC_010085.1, read on the forward strand.
ACTAGAAGAAAAAATTGGAACCAGTACTCAACCATCTATTCAACCAAATACACAACCGATCAAAGTCTCAATAGATGATGATCCTATGAAAGGAGACCCAAATGCTCCAATTACCATCATAGAATTTTCGGATTATGAATGTCCATTTTGTGGAAAATTTTACACAGATACACTTCCTTTAATTGAAGAAAATTACATCAACACAGGAAAAGTAAATTTTGTTTACAGAGATTTTCCAATTCAAAGTATACATCCTAATGCTGTCCATACAGCAATGGCTGCAGAATGTGCAGATGACCAAGAAATGTTTTGGCCATATCATGATATGATTTTTGAGAATAAAAGTACGTGGGAAAAACAAAGAGGTCAAAGTCTAGTAAGTGAGTTGGTACAATATGCAGATGTTCTTGGATTAGATACTGAAGAATTTACCACATGTCTAGAATCAAACAAACATCTTGATGAAGTAAGAAATGATCTACAAGATGGACAAAGTTATGGAATTAGTGGCACCCCTGGATTTTTTATTGGAAATGATAATTCAGGATACATCAAAGTTTCAGGAGCAAAACCATATCAAACTTTTGCAGAAATTCTAGAAGGGATGCTAAGACGATGATTGTGTAATTAAATGTCACATACAGGTGTTATTTGACGACCAGTACTGGAACTTTGCATTTGTGCATAACAGAATTTGAAACACTTCCAAGAAATGCCTCTTTGGCATTACCTATGCCTCTTGCACCAATTACTACCATGTCAAAGTTGCCTTTCTTTGCAGCATTTACAATTTGTGTAGCAGTGTTGCCACCACCAGTGGCATACTTGAATTTTGCACCAGCACGCTCACACTTTTGCATTGCAGGACCAATTGCTTTTACAGCTTTGTCTTGTGCTTTATCTCTCATTGCTTTGGTGTATTTTATTCCAGCAGTAACAGGCAAGTGGAATACATAATACCCAGTTATTTCAGCACCACTTTCGTTTGCAATTGTTATTGCTTTATCTAATCCTCTCATAGAGTTTGCAGAACCATCTAGAGGGACTAGAATTTTTTGAAATTTGCCCATGTAAGAATCAGATTTTACTTGTATAAAGAATTTTTGTTTAGACAAGATCTGCAAAACTGTTTTTTCTTTGAACAAGTCTATTTTTCTATAGTTATAACATAGACTCTTCATGGATTGTTCAAAGTCTGCATGAATTGTTGATTATTCATGGTCAATCATCAAGGATGCTCAACATGATCTAAAAAAATCAAAATCCCTGTAACGTGATTTAGATAAGATATTTTGAAAAAAATTTTTGGCTAACAACAAATACCTGTATTTCAAATGTAAGACACCATTCTTTAATATGCAATATGTGGAGGAAGCATAATGAGGAAAAAACGCTCATCAAAAAATAAAAAATTTGTATTAATTGTAATTCCCATAATCATAGTTGGAATTCTTCTAGCTCTGCCTATACAAAATAACCAGAATTCCCCAACCTCAAAACTTCAGGGTCCATGGAATGACATTCATGGTGTTGGAATGTTTCTTTCTGGCAATGATGATACCCTTTACCTTGCTACTCATCAGGGATTGTTTGAGAAAAAGGATTCAGGGTGGCAGCATGTTGGTAATGACAATGCAGATTTGATGGGATTTTCTATGAATCACGACACGGAGAAAATGTATTCTAGTGGACATCCAAAAACAGGAGGGAATTTAGGATTTAGAATGAGTGACGATAAAGGAAATTCATGGACAACTATTTCCAAAGTAAAAAATACCCCAGTTGATTTTCATGCAATGACTGCAAGCCAAGCACAAAATGGTTTGATTTATGGCTCTCCGGGAGGGGGAAGTGAACTCTTTGTAACATCAGATGACGGAACATCTTGGAATTCCCTTGATATTCCAAATAAAATAATCTCACTTGCAGCAGACCCATTAGATCCTAATCGCGTATATGCAGGAACAATGTCCGGACTGTATGTCAGTAACAATCAGGGAAAACAATGGACTGCAGTTGATTCAGACATTGAGAAAGGAGTGATTACAGGAATAGGATTTTCATCGGATGGCAAAACCATGTATGTATTTTCCACATTAGATGGAAATGGAATGATTGTAAAATCAATTGACGGGGGGAAAACAATGGTTAAGACACAAAGCCAAATTGCTGATGCCAAGGGTGTTTGGAATTTTGCCCCGGGTCGTGATGGGGAAATTTATGCAATAGCAGCACAACAAGTAGCAAGCGGATTGGCAATGAGTGTTTACAAAACAGATGATGGCGGGGCTACGTGGGTTTTAGAGGGCACAAATAATTCAGAACTAGCACTGACTGACGAATCTTAAAAAATATACATGTGTGCAGACTTGCAAGTATGATTTAATCTATAATTGGAAGGTGCTTCCGTATACCTGTCTAAATGTACGGGGTTTTGCATCACAAAACACATCATCACAACAAAACTTTGTTGAAAATTTTGCCATTTCTTCTAAAATTGGCTGTAATGCTTTTCCTTTCTTGGTAAGAGTATATTCTATTCTAACAGGAGTTTCGTTGTAGATATTTTTTTCAATCAGACCAGTTTTTTCCATCTCCTTGAGTCTTGTGGATAAAGTATTTGGGTTAATTCCTTCAATAGAATCTAAAAATTCATTGAAATGATGTTGGTTCAAGATTATCATATTGCGTAATATGTGAAGAGTAAATTTCTTACCAATAATCTGAAAAGTGTTGTCGATAGGACAGCATTTGCATCCGTCTACGAGAAAATCAATCATTTGTGGCAACTTAACAAAACTTCACCTACTACTGATCACTTCACGTTCTAATTTATTAACTTAACTTTCTATACTAACTATTAGAAAATGAGTGGAGGTGATTATATGACTGACAAATGTGTATGTGACTGTAATTGTGATTGTGTTGATCACAATAACGGTGTATGCGATAAGGAGTGTAGTTGTAACTGTGGTTGCAACTAGCCACAATTTTTTAATTATTTTTTATAATACATATGAAACATGATAAAACATACAGATAAGATTACAAAAATAAAATCAATTTAATGATATTCTATCAAATCATTATATCAAACCAAGATACTAGTCATATACATTATCAACATACCTAAAGCAAATCCTGAGGCAACTGCAGCACTAGATAAATTACGATCACCTTCAGTTCTAATCCATTTCAAAATGGTAATAATTACTTGAAATATGGCGCCAGCCCCTATTGAGAGAAATATTACTGATGAGAATGGAGAGTAAACAAAGCCTCCTACCCATGCTCCAAAGATTGCAGGTGCTCCTGCAATCATTCCCATAGCTGTAAGTTTCCAAATTACTGTTTTTTCTCTGGACATTGGAGATGCAATTGCAATTCCTTCAGTGGTGTTATGAAGTGCAAATCCCACTATCAAAAATGTACTAAAGGCAATAGAGCCCAAGCCTACTGCGGCACCTATTGCCAACCCTTCGCCAAAGTTGTGCAATCCAATTCCTATTGCAATCATTAATGCAATAGCTACCGGTTTTGTAATTCTAGAGGAATCTGATATTTTTATTAATTTTTCACCAGCATAGTACAAACCAAGAAATGAGAGTACTGAAGTTGTGGCAACAAGTAATACTCCATTGAAACTAGATGCAAGATTTTCATCAGAGACTTCTATTGCTTCTTCAATAGAATCAATCCCTAAAAATAACAACAGTCCTGCAGTTAATGCCAAAAAGAAATGGTATTTTGACTTTTTAATTTTTTTAATAAAAGGCAACCACAAAAGTCCAATCATTACGGGAATTATTCCAACATAAGTTCCAATTATTGCAAAAAATACTGCAAGATCTAAAGTTGGTTGCAATGCAGGAGCAGCAGCAGCAATCTCTTTTTCAAACCTAGTTCCATCGTCTACTGTGATTCCGATAATGTATGGTTCTGCATCATTCCATTCAAATGGAATTCTTACAAGTGCCGTTTCATATCTCTCTAGAAATCTATCAGGCTCTACTGCAGCAGGATGAATTCTGTCGTTAACATCCGCCATAACTACTTCAACTGGAATAGGGCCAGTATTCCTTACGGTTGCATGTATTTCTGATTCTAGGAAATCAACTTTTTCAATAGTTACTTCAGGTAACGGGATACCCAAATCAAGTAAATCCGAGCCTGGTCCAAAGATGTATGCCACCATCAAAACAATAAATGCAAATGGGATTATTCCACTAGCAATAACTTTGGCCTGGGATCTTTTCTCATCAAGTTCCATAGTCTACTTCCTCTGTATTTTTTTGTTCATCATCTTTTACAAGGAAAACTCCAACCCAGCCTTTCTCTGAAAACTCTACTTTATGAGCATGAAATAGATATTTTCCTGGATACTGGTACTTGAATTCCATTATACCTCTTTCTGTTTGAGACAATGTAATCATGTCTGTAAATTCAGATGGGACAATATCTGTTCCTGTTGGATAGTATTGGTATAGATTTCCATGCAAATGTAAATTGTTAATTGGATCAAACTCTACCATATTGACAACATAAACTCGAATCAGTTCATCTTTTTTAATTTGAATTGGATGATGTTGGTAGTAAAACGGAATAGAATTTGCAGCATAGAAATTATTTTCAGTATCAAAGTCAGTATCAAATCCATTTAGAACCATTACCATTTCATCAGCTGGTGGACGTCCTTCTTTGGGATCTACGATAAAGACACCGTACAATCCATGCGCAATGTGTTCCTCTAAAGGCATGACATGGCAGTGATATGGATGAACGCCAACAGGGCCTGCCTCAAATTCATAAGTGAATTGGCCGCCGTTTGCACCTACAATTTCAAAGACTCCATCCATTTCTGCTGGATGCTCTCCATGAAAATGCATGGTATGTGGTTTGTCACCATTGTTGATGAAATTAATTCTTAATAGATCCCCTTCTGTTGCTCTTATTGTTGGACCGGGAACTGTTCCATTAAAAGTCCAAACATTGTAAAATACACCTGGAGAAATTTCTTGAACTCTGTCATCATCGGCAATTATTGTAAACTCTCTTACTGTCTGACCATTTTCTAATTGTGAAACACGACCATAGTTGAATTCTCTGAGATATTTTTCAGGATCAAACTCCACTTCTGATACCTGATAAACAGGATCCAGAACCTCACCACTTGTTTTTACAACACTTCCTGTATGGGTAACAAATGCTTTCTCCTCTTTCTGGGCATCAATTCCTTCAGGAAATACAAGAAAAACTGATGATATGGCAACTACTGCAACAATAAAGACCAACATTAGTCCTGAACGGGATCTCATTACCATTAATTATTTGACTCAAATGAATAATATAAAGTTAGCCTAGGCTAAATTTGTTAGTCTAGTGCAACTTTGTTAGTACGGTGCAAATTCAAAATCAAGGCAAGTATTGTGACTAAAAATTTGCTTTGTTAAATGAAAGCAGTAAATTTGGATTTGATTTTAGAAAAGTGGTAAATTTTCTTAGCTGTTTCATAGTTTTTGGGTTCATGTGATGCTCAATTCCTTCCACATCTTTGTTTGCTATGGAACTGTCAACGCCAATAATTTCAAAAAAATCTAGTAGATCACTATGTTTTTGCCTAATATCGTTTGCAATATTCATTCCTTTAGAAGTTAGTTTCAGTCCCTGATATTTTGTATATTCTAAATAACCATCAGCATCTAGGCGACGTAGCATTTTAGTTACACTTGGAGGTCGGACATTCATGTAATTTGAGATATCTGTGGGTGAAGCATATCCTTTTAGTTCTACTAGTTCAGAAATTACCTCAAGATAATCCTCCATGGTAGTTGTAAATGTATTTTTTTTACCATGAGCCTTTTTTATGGATTCTAATCTTTTTTCTTTTTTATCAGATATCTTGATATTTGATTTGCTTACCATTATTGACTCCCGTGTCAGTTATGGATTTTTTGTATATCAAGTTTTAATGTTTTTAATGATTTGCAAGTTTCTAAAAATATCCTCTGTATTTCATATGGATTCGAAATATCTTTTTTGAGATTTAAAAAGTATCCTATAAACACAGTAAAGTTTCTACTGTCTAACTTATGGTAACTAATCCTACTCTCCATGGATGAAATGAGCAATAGTAGTTGAAAACTCCTTTCTCCTCGAACGTAAATTCGAATCTATCTCCTGTATTTAGTGGTGGACTGTTAAACAATTGAATGACTTTTCCTCCCTCATCGATACTTTGTATGTTGTGTGGTACTGAATCATCATTTACCCATGTGACTGTAGTTCCTACTGAAATTTCCAGATTCAATGGAGAGTAAAATCCGGCGCCAGTTACATCAAAGTTTCCATTTGGAATAACAACTTGCGCATTAACTACTTGTGGAACTGGCTCCATCACCGTATCTATTACAATTACTTCATTTTCAATCAAGAATTTTATCATGTTGAGAAATTCACTTTCTGAGACAATTCCTTCACCGTACCATAATGCTGTATTTTTTACCCACTCTGGAACTGATTCAGCAAATGCAGACACACCGCCAATAGAAAGAACAATAGGGATTAGTGCAAGAATCAGATAATTCATCACATACAATTTACATTAGAGATATTTAACTTTCAATTTTTTTACAAATTAATTCTTTTTCAAAAAATTCTAGATGTAAAATCAGTCTTTAATGCTAATTTGTTTTATTGTTGTACTAGTTTTTAGAGACATTTGTAAATAACGAGAATTTAGACTTTGTAAACAATATTGTCAAACCAATGGAAAGTGTAAAAACCAATACAACAAAGAATCCAAATTCTGGAATTACTGTGTTATGATATTTTTCAACTATTGGACTATAACTAGCACCTGGTGCAATTCCACCTCCAATCAAATAGATATTTCCGTCAACAGTAACTGCATCTAATCCATGTCTTGGAATTGGCATTGGTTGTTGTTCAAACCATCCTTTCTCTGGTATATATGCCTCATTTTCGCCAAAGGTGTTAGTATATCCCTCACCACCAAAAACAAATATTGCTTCGTTCATGGCAGATGCTGCTAACCCACTTCTTGCAGTAGGAATAGGTTCAAGAGATTCCCAAGAGTCAGCTGTAAAATCATACACTTCTGTTGCATCAACATTGAGTTGTCCAGATCTTCCTCCAATCACATACATTTGACTATCTAAAACTGCAGATGCAAGATGTTCTCTAGGAGTTGGTAAGTCAGATTTTTTCTCCCAAGAGTCAGTTACTGGATCATAAACTTCGTTTTCAAAACGAGTTTCTGTATTAAATCCTCCAACCGCATATAATTTTCCGTCAAGAAATTCTGCAGTTAATGCCCCTCTAGCTGTAGGCATGTTTGTGCCCTTTGACCACACATCAGCATCTATATCGTAAATTAATAATTCATCAGATGGAATCCATTTATCATAATATCCTCCAACTACATACAATTTTCCTTCATAAATTGACGCACCAGAATGATGTAACATACTTGGCATAGAAGTACTAATGCTCCAAACATCTTCGTTAGTGTCATAAACAAACACAGAATTTTCAGCAAGTTCTTTGTTGTTCAGGCCCCCAATCACATAGATTTTATCCTCATATGCAATTGCTTTTGATTCTGATCTTGGTTCAGGTAGATTAGATAGTCGTTCCCAACCTTCTAAAGGTTCTTCAGCAAAAATATTTGGAGTTGTAAAAGACAAAAGAATTAAAAAAAATATTGCTATTTTCATCTAAGATTTTTTAGATTTGATTTAATTAAAGAATTTCTTTTTAATAAAAAATTTAACGTTATATATTACAAAACCCAGTTTTTAATAAATTGAAATTGCAAAACAATTCAAAAATTTCAATAATTGGAATTATTGCTGGAATTATTTTGTATTTTATTCTAGTCAATAGACCTTAATTTACTATAATGTACAAATCAGATTAAAATTTGGGAAATATCTGTGGGTATTTTTCAAGTATCATATGAATCATAAAAAGAGAAACTTTTCAATTGTAAAATCAAATGGCATTGATCACACAAACTGTTTTTGGAAATAATAAAAAGAAAAGAGATGTTAAATGATCAAGAAGTCAGGATCTCTGCTACTACAGGAATTACTTCCCATAATGCGACATAATCGCCACTTTCTTGCATTTCAGAAGCTACTTCATCAGTGTATAAACCATGAATGTTGATTGCTGGGTGAGCAATGCTTTGTTCTCCCATTGGTGGGACAGCATCACTTGGATTACCCAAAGCATATGCATAAGATGCTACTGGTGCTGGGATAACTCCTTTCTCAACTAGAACTGGGTTCAAGCCGAATGGGTCACCTGCTACAAAGACTGAAGCTGCGCCAGTGTAAATTGCTGCATAGTCATGATTTACTGCTGCATATACACCTGGTTCATCAAATACCAAATCAATGATTGCTCCTTGAGAACCTCCAATATTCCATGTTTCGGTTCCTGCGGATTGTACTCTGTTACCTTGGACAACTCTATCCAATATTTCTCCTACAATGTGGAAGAAGACTGGTTCGTTACCATTGTTTTGTACAAAGAGTCTTACGTGTTGATCATTTTCAACAAATAAGAGTTGTGATTGGTATTGCTTGTTTTCAAGTCCATTCCATGGTTGTGCAACAAAGATGTTCTTGTTTACATCGCCTTTGACGAGTAAGTTATGAGCCATGTTTGGTACATAACCAAATTGCATTCCGTTAACAACTGTTGCAGTGTTATGATGTTGGAACATTGCTCCTGCATCATAGTTGCCTTCAGGTGTAAGGTACAATTGATTGTATTGGAGTTGGAACTCTAATGCATCTGCATCATAGAATTTTCTGTCAAGTTCACCACTACCGCTAGTCTTCTCAACCATTAATTTCTTGTAACCATTTGCAGGATCAACGATTGCAATTCCGTACATGCCGGAAAGGACGTGTTGGTCCATACCAATTAGTTTAACACCAGAACAATGGTATTTGAAAGTACCAGCTACTTCTGCGATGTAACAATACTGTGCTGTTTCGCCAGGATTGACAGACTCAAATGCTGCTGCAGAAATTTGTGATGCGTGCATGTCGTTACCGTGTCCAGTAACTTCATCATCTGGAATTGTTAGTGTCATTTTGACTACATCACCTTGTGTGACTCTTAATGTTGGTCCTGGGACTTGTTGATTAAAAGTCATGGCGTTGTAAGTCTTACCACCCATAATTGGTAGCTCAACACTTTCACCAGTCAAGTTAAACTCAACGACATTACGTCCAGAGTTTTCTAGAACACCACAGTCAGTTTCTGCAAATGCTTGAGGCATTACAAGCTGTAAACCTCCCATTTGATGGATTTGTTCAAGCACATCGACATCCATACTTTGCATGTCAAGTGATTGTCCAGCAATCTGGGTTTGTGTGTATGTACTTCCGAATAGAGTTGCACCAATAACAGCTACTGCTGCAATTGTAAATAGTGCATTTATTCTTCTATTCATTAAGCACCGTGACTGCGAATCCTATATAATAATTCCCCTTGCCTAGAGTGCATTTTCACCACATTTTTAAAAATAAAACCAGATTTTTTTCATTGATCGTTTATAGGACTTGTATAAAATAGAAGTTTTTTGCAGATATTAAAAAAACTTGATTTATGATCTGAGTGTAGAATTTACATAAATTTCTAAGAAGATGTTTAGACTATGAAATAGGCTTTTCATCTTTTTCTAAGATGTTGTTTCTAGTCCCAAGCCAATCAGGCCATCCGGCCCATCCTTTGTTTTTGTATGTTCTATTGGGAGTTGTAGGTATATCTGCAGGTAGCTGAAATGTTTTGTAATATTGCACCCATTGAAGATAATTACAAAGTTTTAATTTTCTTGCAAACATTCTAGCTTGATTAAATGGTCTGAATTTTTTGTTTTGTGGAGCTACGGTATAAGTCCCAAGCCAATCCCCAAACCCTTTCCACTCTTTTGTATAATACTGTCGTGGAACAGATGGGATGTCCTGAGGTTTTTTGTTTGATTTACAAAATTCTAACCAGTCATAATAAGTTCTTAAATTAAGTGAATGTGCAAATTTTCTCGCATCCTTAAATGATCTAAATTTTTTGTTTTGTGGAGCTACGGTATAAGTCCCAAGCCAATCCCCTAACCCCTTCCACTTTTTTGCATAATGTTTTCGTGGAACAGATGGGATGTCCTGAGGTTTTTTGTTTGATTTACAAAACAAAATCCATTCACGTTCATTTTTTAATTTTAAACTGTGTACATAATCTCGTGCATTCTTAAAAGATTTGAATTTCATATTTTTTCTAATTGTCACATTTATCACAACATAATTTGCTTTATCTTATTTTCCAAGTACAATACATAGAGTATTACGCCTATTAGAGATATTTCTAAAGACTTTGCAACAATTCCAGATATTTCTATATGTTCAGGGTGATTCTCAGGAGATAGTGGAGGAGTAAAATTTACAGCATAAATGTACAACCCTAACAAAACAAGAGACCCTAATAATCCAAAAAGATAGACAGTCGTATTTCTTCTACGTAAAATACACGTATTTTTTTGCATACCTGTGGAGTCAGTTAGCAGTACAGATAATAACAATACCCCAAAACCAATTTGAGATATTGCAGCTAACAGCAAGAACATTCCATATTCGATACGGAGTGGGACATGATCAACGTAAACTGACAAATGGATTACTCCTCCAGAAAGAGCTAAAAACATCATAATGTATCGAAGTGTTTCATATCTTCCTAGCTTTCGTTTTGAAGTTTTATTTTTGTAATTATTTAGCAATGCATATCCAAAAACACCAAAAGGCAATATCACGACAATAACCATCAACGAATTCCAAATGGTATTCCAATTCTCTGAAACTGAGACATTGAATAAAACTCTGGTACAATCGCAATTAAATGAACTGGAAGGTATTTGTCTGGGAGGCATCACATGTTCTTTGGTATTATTTTTTTCAGAAATGCTAAGTACAATTTGATAAGTTCCTTTGTCTTCAAAAACATAAGGGATTTCAAAATCGCCAATAGCGCGTTTAGTCCAAGGTTCATAAAACAACCTTTTTTCCATATTTGTACTGTAGATTTCCAACATGGTTTCTAGTTCATACAAATCATTGCCATGTTCATCTTGAATGCTAAAAATTATTTTAGAATTTTCTCCAGGAGTTGGATTTCGAGGTTCAAATCCAATATAGGAATAATATTTTCCCTCCATTACGCCTCCTGAGCTGCTTTGTTCCAAATGAGCATATGAATTTGAAGAAGAAAATAGATACAGAAATGTCAATACAAAAAAAATAACAACTATTGAAGATTGTTTTTTAAGAGAAAATTTGTACATTACAACAGTTTAGATATGTTTTAGAAAAATACTTTTTCAATAACAGTCAAAACAATATCCTTGACCATTTTCAAATAACCATCATTAATTCAAACCAAAAAATCTTCATCTCAAATGATTTAAGAATAAAAAAACATGTGCAATAATAGATATAATTGATGTTTTACGGTTGCACTAGTTTAAAATAAAATTTTGTACAACAAATCCTGTCACCAATATTTTAGATATATCGAATATTTTTTGCGATCTTGTATTGTTCCCTGTACTTTGTTGTACGTGGCTTCACTCTTAGTCTATGACCGCAGCAAGGACACCTAATTCCATCCCATTTCATAAATATATCACAAATGAAACACCTCTTTTGTCCTGAAAGATACCTACGGGAATTTTTTGGTTTTTTTGCTTTGTAATCTATACAAATATTCTTACAGACCATAATCAAAAAAATATTACTCACTTATTCAATCTTGTTTTTTCTAGTACTCCACTAAAATGATTTTTATGTAATTTTATGATTGTACTATAATTCTTTTAATTTATTATCATACAAACAAAATTGATTATTAAAAAAGTGAAAAATTAGAATGGATATAATAGATATTGTAAAAAATAACAAAACTACTCTTATTGCTAGTATTGTTCTTGTGATTGCTATTGCACTGTATTTTACAGAAATTCAAGCAAAAAATAATTCAGATTTGGGAGAAACTAACAGTTTAGATGCAAAAATATTGCCCGAAACAGAAATTTCAAAAGATGATGACCCACTATTGGGAAATCCCGATGCTCCAATATCCATAATTGAATTTTCAGACTATCAGTGTCCTTTTTGTGCTAGATTTTACACTCAAACGTTACCTACCTTAGAATCAGAGTATATTGAAAAAGGCAAAGTCAATTTTATCTACCGTGACTTTCCAATACAAAATCATCCAAATGCAAGGCCTGCAGCCTTGGCATCAGAATGTGCCGATGAGCAAGAACAATTTTGGGAGTATCATGATATTTTATTTAAGAAGCAAGATATGTGGAAAAGATTAGATCTTGATACAGTAACTTCTACATTCAAAGAGTATGCAGAGGAATTGAATTTGAATCAAGAAATGTTTGATTCTTGTCTTGATTCAGAAAAATATTCAGATGAAGTGGATTCAGATTTTGCAGATGGACGTAGTTATAAAATTTCAGGCACACCAACATTTTTTATTGGAAATGAGGAGACAGGGTATTCTTCAGTTTTTGGTGCAAAATCATTTTATGAATTTCAAGAAATAATAGAAGAAAAATTAGATAAATTGGAAAAATAGTATTAAATTGATTGAAGAGAAAATTGCAAATGATGAAAGTAGATTAGATAATGCTGAAAAACAATTAAAATTCCATATAGATAAAAAATCAAAATTAATCAAACAACTAAAGGATACAAATGAATACAAACTACGAATAAAATTAAAAGAAAAAATCAATGAACAAAAAACTATGATAGAAATTTGGATTAATGATATTAATTCAATAAAATCACGAGTAAAAAAATAAGGTCAATTTCAATAATTTTCATAAAAAATATCTACTAGTACAATGATAAAACATTCTTACCAATTATAACCATAAGATGGTGTTGTAAACTGTGAATAAATCAAAATATCTAATCATTATTGCCAGTACAATAGTGCTAGCAGCAGTCGGATTATACGCCTATGATGAATTAATAGAAGACAAGGAATCCAAAATACAAGAGACTCGATCAGAAATAACAATACAAACAGAACCTGAATCAATTGAGATTGTAGAGCTTACAGGAACACCACTGGATAACTATTCTCCTGAAGAACGAGATCAGCATTGTGGTAAATCAGATTTTAAATCAACTCGATATATTGAAGAGTTTGAGATCCCTACACCTTGTACTCAACCTCTTTCAATAATTACAGACTCTGAAGATAATGTATGGTTTGTTCAATCAAATACCGGAAATGTGGCAATGTTTGATCCAATAACAAAAGAATTTGTAGAATACCAAAATGATCAATGGAATTTGAAAACGGCATCAATGATGTGGGGAATAACAATAACTGAAGATAATGAGATATGGTTTACAGATGAAACAAATGATTACATTTGGAGGTTTTCAATTGATGACAAGACATATTCAAAAATAGACTTTCCTAGTGAAATAGAAAACGCTTTTCCACAAAAATTAGAATATCATAATGGATATTTCCTGATAAATGATTTTACAGGAAATCGAATTGTAATTTTAAATCATGAAAATTTGGATAATGGAGAAACAGAGTATGCAGTAATTGCAACACCCTCAGGATTCTTTACTAGTCAGACATCCGTTGATGACGATGAAAACATTTGGTTTGTGATCTGGAAATACCAAAAAGAAGCAATTTTGATTAAAACAAATTTTGAAACACGCGAAACTGAAAATTTCATTCTTCCATCTAGCATTAGTGCACCAAATGGAGTTTCAGTTGGGCCTGCAGGAAATGTGTGGATTGCAGATACTGCAAGTAGTTCATTTTACAGATTCAGCCCAAATGATAACAAAGTAATTGAATTTGTTACATCTGATGCACCAATATGGACATTTGGAAATTCGTCAGGATTGATTAAAACACCAATTACTAGACCGTATTGGAATTCATTTGATTCAAATGGAAACATGTGGTTTAACCAACAAACAGCAAATAGATTAGCGGTGTTTGACCCTGTTTCAGAGTCATTATTAGAGTACGATATTCCGTCTAAAAATCCGGGATGGGCAGATTGTGGAGAACTGGTAGACTGTGGGACAGCACAAAGTTTTGATTTTACAGTTCAAAACGGGCAGGTTTGGTTTACAGAATGGGTTGAAAACAATATCGGGGTTTTAGATACCTCAGTAGACATTCCTGTAACATTAGATGTAGAACAAAATGAGATTGAGATTAAACAGGGTGAGCAGAAGAAAATCTTTCTTACAATAAAGCCACAAGAAAAACAAAAAGTGGAATTATTTTTATCTACATCTACCAATTCGGAATTGATTGGAACAGAAACAAATACAGAACCCATATCAATTTCAGAACAAAGTCAAATTCCAGTCACAATACTTGTTGATGAAAATGCACATCAAGGAGATTATAAAATTCTATTAAGTGCACATCTTTTAGATGTAGTTGTATCAGAATATGTTACAGTCAAAGTAATTTAGAGTTACAAATTTTGAACACAGGATATTGAGAGTAGTGTCAACACAAAAGTAGATTCCGAATAAATAAAATTTTTATTTAGATTATAGCAAATTAGGTATGAGAATGATCTAACTAAAAATGGAAAAACAAAAAATAATTGGTATTATTTCAATTGTAGTAATAGTTGTAGTGATTGGCTATTCTTTGTTAAATGTATATGCATTAGAACAATTAGAATTTAGTGGAGTAGATAATATTTTTAGATTTTTTGAAATGAGTACAGTAAATGGAAAAATAAATATCTGCAATAATACTTTTCTTCCAGCAAATTTTAATCAATTTAACATTTTGATATATTTCGAAAGGGAGTTATTAGGAACTTTTACAGTAGATTCTACCAACATCATGCCTGATTCGGTTTTTGAGGCAAATGGAAAGTATATGTCATCTTCAATGGCTCAATCTCAATCACTTTTCATGCATTTTGATCATCTATTTAGTAACAGTGACAATACTATCAGAATTGATCCTAGGAAAATGGATGTAGTGATGCAATTTCAAACAACAATAATAGGAATACCATATTTGGTTACAGAGCAACATACTGCATTTGATTTTTGGAATATGTTAAATGATGAAAATAATTTATCGTGTTAATGTTTTAGAAAAATTAGTCAGGTCTTTTCTCTAACAAGATATCTTTGAAAATTATCTTATCATCACGTAAAATTTTCAAAGTAGTAGTATCGCCTACAGATTTTTCCTTTTGTAAATGAGTTATAAGATCATCAACCTTTCTTACCTCAACATCATCAATTGCCAGAATTACATCACCTCCTAAAGTGTATTGTATTCCATTTTTTTCTATAATTTCAGATGATCCCATTAAATCAGATTTATCTGCAGGACCATCTTTTACTACATTCATTATCATAATACCTGTTGCGTCTTCTAGTTCTAAAATATCAGCAATATCAGGAGTGATGTTTATGCTAGTAATACCAACCCAAGGATGGTTGTATGAACCGTCTTTAATCAAAAAAGGGATGATTTTGTTTACAGTATTTGATGGGATCGCAAAGCCTACACCAGAAAAGCCACCATCACGAGAATATATTGCAGTAGTTACTCCCACCACATCTCCTTTCATGTTTAGTAATGGGCCTCCTGAATTTCCTGGATTAATAGCTGCATCAGTTTGAATCACATCAGGAATAGTAAAACCAGAATTTTGCGATGGAATCAATCTACCAATTTGACTTACAATTCCAGCAGTCATAGAACCAGATAATCCATAAGGATTGCCAATTGCTGTGACCCTTTCTCCTACTTTAATCGAATCAGAATTACCTAGAATCAAAGGATCAAGAATAGATTCATCAACATTTATTTTAATTACTGCCAAATCAGAATATGCATCAGTACCAACAACTTTGGCGTTATATGATCTTCCATCAATAAATGTCACAATTATTTTCTTTGCATTTTCTACAACATGGCTATTAGTAATGATATTTCCTGTGTCATCATATACAAAACCTGATCCGACTCCACCAGAATTTATTATTGATGATTTTGTTACTGCAATGCTTACAATTCCAGATTCAGATTGTTCAAAAATTTGAGTAAGAGACAAATTATCAGGGGAATTCTTGATAGATTTGTCTCTTACTTCGGAATCTAGGATCTCAGAGGATGTGGTTTCAGCAGTTACATTCACGATTCCAGGAACGAATGAAGCAGAAAAGATCGTCGCAACAAGCACAACTGCCGAAACTATAGATAATCCTCCAAGTGAAATCTTTGATTCATACATTTTTACCAATCCAAATTGAATTTATTTTTTCTAGTAGATAGAAAAAACATAAGGGAGTTTATTTTGTTGTTGTTATTACGTTTACGAAAATTAGTACAACAAACAAACAATTTTTCAAATAATTAGATTAGCATAAATTCGTGATAGAAATATGCTAAGCATGAGACAAAAATTAACTGCAAAAGTGAATAGTGAAACGATACAAAAAATTCTAGAATCAACAGATCAATTCAAAACAGTGTCAGAGATAAGTACAGAATGTAAAATTCCAAAAAGTACAACATATCGTAAAATTAAATATCTTCAAGAAATAGGAATGCTAGAAGTAACAGGGTTTATTACAGATGGAGGACGAATTAACAAATACAAGTGTGGAAAATTGTTAAGATATGGAAAGTACAACCCCAAAGTAAAAAAAATTCTTAGTATTATTACATCAAATCCAGGTATATGCTATAATGAATTACAAGAAAGTTCAGGAATACCAAATGGCACTCTGAGTCATTATGTATCTAGTATGGTAAAAGACTCAAAAATCATTGTTAAACGTACATCACGTCGTTCATGGTTTTTTCTTCCTAATGCAAAACCATCAGAAATTAACCTAATAATTAATCTACGTAAAGAGACAGGTAAGAACATTCTATCATTTCTATTATTGAATGGTTCTTCAACATTTTCAGACATACAAAAATCTACAATTAAAGCACCTGCTACAATTTCACTTACCATTACTCACTTAGTAGAACTTGGATTAGTTAGACGCATACCAGGAACTCGTCCAAAATACGAATTAACAGATAGAGAACTTACCTTTGAATGTATTAAAAAACTTGAGCCAGATACTTCAGATAGACTCAAAGAAAGATTTGCAGACACATTTTCATATTTGTAATTGCTCTTGTTTGATTAATAGTATCATAACAATTCAAACACATCATTGAAATTCTGAAGAGTTTTGTTTACGGGTTTAGAGTTGTATTTTTGCAACGCATATCTTACATATTGAACGGTTTGTAAAATAAAGATATTTTTTTCATGAAATGTAATAGAAATTATTTTTGTAAAAACAGTAAAGGACAAAAGACGTTTAGATGAAGAAATTGTTTAGTTTTACTAGTCTGATCTAAATATTCCAATTACAAAAAATGAAAGCATTGTAAATATCAATCCATGAGTAATCAAAGTGTCAACATCAGGCGTAGGTGGGGTATGAGATAATATGAACGAAACAATTGAGAATAATTCCACTGTAGTAATTGTGGCAAATGCGCATAATACCAAAAATAATCTCGTAGTTTTAAATTCAGAATAAGTAATCAATGCAACTATACTAAGGAACAATCCTAAGAGAGCAGAAGATATGTGAATAAATATGTGAACTTTATTTTCATCAGTAAAATTTTCACTGGTAAGTGGAATAAGAATTACTAATCCTATGAGCACTAAAATTCCAAGAAGTTTAAATTTTGATTTATTATCTAATGTTGAAACTTGCAATAAAATTTAGACACCATACAATTAATTAAACTAATTGAAGTTGTTAATTGTTTTATGGTTCTACTATTTTTTGTCAAGTCTTAATTTGAAAATTTGTAACATATTTTGTTTTAGATAGTACAACAATAGAAATTAAAATAATTGCAAGAATAATTGAAACACCTAATGGAAATTCAGGTGCAACGTTAACTGCAATCTCAACATATTCATCAGTACCACCAATATTTTCAATTCTGATTGTGACATCACCAGCCTCTTTTTCAACAAACACAAAGTTCTCAAAAGTTCCTCCACCAGTTGCAAGTCCAGATTTACGGTGAATTTCAGTACCATTCTTGATTAATACAAAATCATAGGCAATATCACCTGTTGTTAAGCCAGTATCTTTTTGATAAAAACTCATTATGAATTCAGATTCACCAAGACTCAAAATATTTGGAAACCATGTAAGATCAACCAAGTATTTACCATTAGTTGGATTCGATGCAGAAACACTTTCAAGCACAATTGGAAATTTGGCATTTTCAGGCTCATTTATCGCTACTAAAAAGTTGACATTTGCCAATGAAAATCCTTCAATTTCAGATATTCTGAATTTTATTGTTCCAACATTTTCAGGAGAAAAATTGTATTGAAAACTGTCTGTCTTGCCAGTATTTACGCTGCCAGAAACACGTTTGTTGAATATAGTATTTTCATTTTGAATTAGTTCTATCCCATATTCTATATTTTTATTAGTTTTATCAGTGAAAATTTCATCTGTTTTTACAAAAAATGTAACATCTTCTCCGGGAGTAATTACTTCAGGTTCCCAAGACAGAAAAACTCTATATCGATAATCAGGTGTAACTGCTTCTAATGGAAATCCATCACCTTGACCAGGCCCTAACTCAAAATACATTTGTGAATCTGATTTTTGTATTGCATGTTCTTTGATTTGATTTAGATCTTCTCTGTTTAATACCATGTGTACTGTTCTTCCATCAAGAGAGTAATCATCAATTGTAACAACTTCAGCAGGTAATAAAATATCATTTACCTTTGCTTCATATTTTGTGTGAAGTAACTCTGAAAATTCTGGAGCAATACGTACTTCTTGATGCACTACGCTTAGTTGCTCAAAGTCTTGATTCCAATCAAAGGGCATAGAAAATGATATCATATTTGAATCAAACTTAAAATTATTGACCGAATCAAAATATGAAATTACATTTACGTTATGAGTATTTTCTTTTGAATCGGTTACTTGGAAAGTATTATGTTCAGCAAGACTAATTGCACCAACTAACTCCATTCGTTTGTCAAGGAAATTAAAATCAGAGTCGACAGTAAGAATTTCTACTTTATATTCATAAAGACCTCCAGAATCAAAGATAGGTCCAGTCATTATCACAGGTTCTGTTGCAGTTCTCATCCATGACTCAATTGCAGGGGATTTATCACCTATAACCTTGATTTCATTTGAATTATCATAGATTGTTTTAATTGTTAAATTTCCCAAATCGTCATGAAACAGTTTTCTAAAAATTTGCTTACCGTCTTTTATCATCTCAAATGCATAAGTTACATGTTCTACAGCAGCTTCACTTTTTGCATTTTTGAGGTTGATTGTAATGTATCGTTCAGGATCTTCTACATCAAAAACTGAGGGGCTAATATCAATAGATAATATCACATCACGTCCATCTAGAGTAACGGGAGGATGAGTTTCTCCACCTAATCCATGTCCAAATGCAGTAGGAACAAAGCTAGAGGCAACAATTCCCATCATAAAAATCAACAAAAATTTTTTCATTTAAATTACCTCAAATGAGTTCAAAATTGAATTAAAGTCTGATTTTTCTAGTTCAGTTAGATTTTCAGGAGATTTGCCAGAGTATTGAATCATGTAGAGTTTGTTGTCTTTTAGAAATAATAACTGTTCAGAAAAACTATCATCAGTATTTTTCTCACTATCAAAAGAAACTATTGCCCAATCATTTGATTTTGATATGCGTTTAATTGGAATTTTAATCTCTTCTGAGTTCATCATATCAATTTGTTTAGATATGTAATTCTCCAGTTGAAAGTTTTTTGACTGTACATCAAAAACAGAAACTAAAAAGCGTCTATCAGAGTCTTTATCTAGATAAATTCCATCAACATATCCTTTTGATTTTAAGTAAGCAAGTTCTTCTGTACGTATAGTTTCTGAAGCTACTCGAATATCCCATTTATCATTTGGTTTTGATAATTGAAATGATAACTCACTATTATGATACATGTTATTTTCAAGAAATGATGGTTGTTTGGGATCAAATATGGTAATTTCTCCAAAACTAGACATTATTGTAATGCCAGAATCATCATAAGAAAATTGTGTAAAAAGCACCATCAATCCTGCAGTCGATACAATGACTGCAATGATTAAAGATAGTCTAACAAGTTTTACTTCTTTGGAAATATTCAATTTTACACAGGACTCGCTTTTCTTTCAGGATAATTATAAGTAGGTTTTTTTCCTTTCATATATAGCACTATAACTGCCAACATAATTGCAGGAACTATAATCATTGCTACGGCAATCTCATAATAAAATTGCAAAGTATCTCGAGGTTGTACAATTTTTTCAGTAGTAGTTTTCTTTTCATAATTTTCATAAACCATAGCTGTAAAATCTCCTAATCTAGCAGTGGCATCAGGTCCAAGATTGATTTGTGTTTCTGCTACAGAACCATAAGGTTTGATATTTGATATTTTAACAATGATAGGGCCTGGTTCTTCAAATATCCATTGTCGGTAATCCCCACCCGCACCTGATACTGCGCCTTCATCTTTGTATAACACTTGATTATTTTGTAAAATAGCTATATCATATTCTAACTTTCTTAATGGCTGATCATATATTGCATCATAAAAACGATAGATGAAGTTTGTTTTTTCATGGGTTTTAATGACTCGAGGTTCCCATGAAAAATTAATTTCAATTGAACCATCAGGAGTTATAAGAAATGTAGGGAACTGTTCATACTTTTTTCCTGTAGCATCATGGGGATAATCAGGAATAAATGGTTTCACAAAAATAATTCCTTCCATCCAGGGATGAATTACACAAAAGTAATTGTAATCTCCAGCTTTTTCAAATGTATATGACCAAGACTCGTCTGGCATAAATCTTAAACTATCAAACAGTCCATCAGGCTCACCAAGATTCTTGGCATCCATCCAATCAAATCTTCCTGCACCACTGCCACTGGTAACTGTATGCCCTTCTCTATCATCATTTACCCATGTTACAGTATCCCCTTCAACAATAGATAATTCAGGTGGATCATACCAAACTTTAGCAGGGGTATTTAGTTCAGGATTAAATGCACCAAAAGGAATACTTACAACAAAATCCTCAGCAAAGGAATTTTGTATGTTTCCTGTAAATAGAAAACTTGTTGCAACAACAAACAAAATGAAAAATTTTTTTTGCATATGTTCAAAAACATGATTTTGACTCTAATTAATTATCATATTGTTTTATCATTGTACTAGTGTTTCTCAAATTCTTACACGTGCTTGTCTTACATTGTTTAATGTTTGAGAATTCAAAATATTCTGTAATGATGTGATTGCAATCGTTTGCACTGCATCAATATTAACCGCTTATGTATTTTGGCATGTTGCGCCTGCAAAAGTTGCTGAAACAGTAAAAATTATTGAAATACAGAAGCAGGATGTATTGCAGAAACAAGAGACGGATTTGCAGTAAATATTGGACCATGTGACGCAGAAGAAGGTGATTACATCATGGCAATGATAGATACAAAGGTAAAGGAAAGAGAAGCTGCCATGAACACTTAAAATCATAGGATTTTAGGCGTGAGTTTTATTCAAACATACAATCAAGAGACTTTTTTTGTGCTATCATGTCTTGGTTGAGTTCTAAGTTTTACACCACAACATGGACACCGTAATGTAGGTATTTGAAAAAATCCCTCACAAACACTACAACGTTTGAATCCATTTAGATATTTATTTGATACAGCAACAGATGAAATGAATTCATTACAAACTCCTTTGCATCTATATGGCACAAATATTTTTTTGTAGAGTCTAATTTAAGACAAGTGAATATTTTATTGTTGTACTAGTTTTTCGTGAATTTTTTTAAAATATAATTAAGATCAAGTTGCCAACTCTGGCTTGATGTGCCATACTATTCCTAACATAATAAAGGGAATTGATATGATTCCAATTATCCCCAATATAGTATAGAAAGCAGATTCAGGGATATCAGGATTGTTAACAATCCAAGGTAATGGAAGTGTTACAATTACCCAAATTATTGCAAGTAAAATTATTGTTTTTGTTTTTCTATTAAAACTCAATTGGTAAATTTGTAATCAGCAGTTATTAATTTTATACGTTTTGTGTTAAAAAAATTTAAAGAATTAATTTTGTTTGTTTTATTGTTGTACTAGTTTTTTTAATTTTTTTATTTTATGTTATACGTTAAATATACAACAATACAACAAAAATTATTGAGTACATCAATATTGCCAGTAGAATCATATGAATTTCTATTTACAGAACCTCAAGAAGTATCATATCATTGCAAGTCTAATCCATGGATGAAAGGCGAAATCTCAGTAAAGAAGAGTAGATTCTAGTTGTTCAGATATCTATTTTCAATAATTTTAATCATGGGAATTTTCGTGAGTCCTGTATTTGCTCAAGAGGTAAAAAATCCATCATTAATTATTGAGACAATAGAGATTCCAGCCAAAGAATTTGACACAATTCAACGTGAGGCATCAATTGTTGAATTAGATAATATTCATGCAATAAGTTGGCAAGTTACAATTGATAACAATCTCAATTATGTAAATTCAGAGGGGAATGCAGTCTTTAGACTCTATGATACCAACTCTGAAGATAAATTCATCGAGATAGGTATGGGTTCAAAACCTGAAGACAAGTTTTGGGTTGCAGTGCAGACTCCAAAAGAAGGATATGTTGTAGTTCACAAGGATTTGGAGAGAGGATGGTATCCAGAAGCTAAATCCATCGCATCCTTTACTGACAGAGCAGGGCTGACTGTAAATAACGGAGCAAGAATTGTAGTTACTAATCTAGACATTGGAGAATTTGCAATTGGTTCTTACTCAGTGTATGGAAAAGAAGGTTCTACTGAACCTACTGCAGTAAATACAGGCAGTCTAATTTTAGAAATAATGTCAGGAGATCCTGCAAAGAATATTTTTGCGCTATTTCCATTTTACATAGCTGCAGGTGTGGGGATCATAGTAGGAGTACTTTACATAACTAAAAAGCGTTCATAGTGGTACAAATGATTGTTATTAACAAGTCTAAAACAGGTTTTGGATGATGAATTCTATATTAATTATGATAATTATTCTTGTATTAACAATTGTCATACTTTTTGTAATTCCTTTTCCAATATCTATTGAATATTGTAATGTAGAATTTATGCAAGATACAATCTATGAATTACAGACAAAATGTTGGTCTCGGTAATTAAATCATAATAGTGGTCAAAATACCAATAAAGATAGAAAGACTCACATATCAATATCCATTCTTCAAATAATCCAACCTAAAAACCAAAGCTCAATTTACAAAATTTGGTTTGCACGCCAATACTGTTTACATATTATTGGCTACGCATGAAATTATTGTTTTTTGTACAAAAGATAGATCCCAGTTAAGATTATCCCCATTGCAATTATTTGGACATGGCTGATTTGTTCTTGCAAAAATATTGCTGCAAAGATAAGACCAAAAACAGAAGATGTTGAAAAGATCATTATTGTTTTTACAGTTCCAATTCTTTTCAAACCCTGTAAAAATAGAAAGATAGATGCACCAAATCCTGCAATTCCTAAAAGTAGGATGTTTGGTAGATGTTCTAATTCTATGTTGATAGGAATTTGCAGTAAAAATACCAATAGCAAAAGAATAGAACCTCCAATTAGAGATTTTAGTTGAACAATTCTTGCAATATCTAATCGTGTGCTTAGGATTTTGCTTAGATTGTTATCTAAAGCCCAAAACAAAGTGGCTCCAATAATGAGAAAATTTCCTTGATTCCTAACATCAAATACAGAATAAGAAAATTCCATATCCGTAGTTACTAGTATCACTCCTGCAATCACTATTGCAACAGCAAGATAACCAATCGTAGTAATTTTTTCTCTAAACAACAAGATTGCAAGAAATACTGAGAAGATGATTTCCCCATTTAGCAATAATGCAGAATTTGAAGCACTTGAATTTTCCAATCCTGTGAAAAATAACATTGGTCCAATTACTGCACCTGAGAAGGCAATAGTTAGCAATAACCATTTGTCTTTGAAAGAAATTGAAGAATTCTTTTTTGAAATTAATGGAGTTGCAACCAATGAAGCTAGAAAATAGACCAGAGATGCAAGCAATATTGGATGTATTGTAATTAGTGATGGTTTTGCAACAGCAGATACAGAACCAAACAATAAAGCAGCAAGTATTGCTGAGATATATCCAAACTTTGTTTGGTTAATTGATGCAAAATTCAAGCAAACTCAATCTGAAAAATACCATGCAGTTGTATATGTACTGACTTGAAGCTGCCATTACATTGAAAAAGGCGACGTTTTCCGTGTGTGTGAAGAATCCCTGTAGATATCACTAATTCATGGTCTTCAAGAAGGCGTATTATTTTGTAAACAGTAGTAATTTGGATTTTAGTTTCAATAGAAATTTCTTTGACTGACTTTGGAGTTTTTTGAATGCTCAGTAATATTTCGTTACAATAATCAAAATGATTTTCTAATTTCATCATTAGACAAAATGGAATTTGACACTAATGAATTGATGTTGTTGTTTGAGAGTTGTACTAATCTCTCCCTAACTGTTTAATCGTTCAATGATTACCTGTTTAATCTAGAGTTATAATATAGAATCTTTATTACATTTTGATGTTAAATGAGCGAGCAATCAAAGAATTTTTTTACTTCGATTCTGTTATTTTTTCTAGCCGGTCTTTGTGAGATTGGCGGAGGATATTTGGTATGGCTCTGGATTCGTGAAGATTTTGGTTTTGTATTAGGAGCAGTTGGTGGTTTTGTATTATTTTTGTATGGAATAGTTCCAACATTTCAGAAAACTCACTTTCATAGAATCTATGCAGCTTATGGAGGAGTCTTTATTGTAATGTCAGTGTTTTGGGGTTGGTTAATTGACGGTGTACAACCTGACAACTATGACATCATTGGGACAATAATTGCAGTAATTGGAGTCTTGATGATTTTCTACTATCCAAGAAAAGGAGAAAAGATTTGGTTGAAGTAGCATCAACTGTTGGAGTGTTCTTTTTTGCGGCACTCTTGGAAATTGGCGGAGGATATTTGGTATGGAAATGGTTGCGTGATCATAAAGGAAAAGTTCTAGGATTAATTGGAGGTTTGGTCTTGTTTTCTTATGGGATTGTAATGACTTTGCAGCCAGCAGATTTTGGCAAAGTCTATGCTACTTATGGCGGAATCTTTGTCGTATCATCAATAATTTGGGGATACTGGGTTGACAAGAAAAGACCAGACAGATATGAAGTGATTGGTTCAGTAGTTGTTTTGATTGGTGTTACAATCATGTTTTACTGGCCACGTTAGGCTCACAGACCAACCAACAACTCGCCTCTTTGTTAACTAAAACAGTATCAATTTTTAAAATCCAAGAGTTCTATACAAATTTCCTAAAGATGAACTACGTCTTCCTGAAGACAGTAATTTGAGTCGTTTGGATGCTTGTGCTGCAGCTTCTTTTTTCTTTTTTGATTCCACAACACTAGGCCACCAGTCAGGAAAACAAGAGTTACCAATTAGTTCCGGATCAACTGAAAGTTTGAACTGACTGCCATATCCATGTCTGCCCTTGGATTCTGTCTTTGATACTGCAATACCAGAGTTTACCAATTCAACTAGCATCTCAGAGAACCTCCGATAGGATATCTGCCTAGTATCAGGCGATATAATCTTCTGATACTGTTTGAACAGATCAGATGTGCTGTGCCATCCTTCATCATTGATATATGTGAGTCTGGAGAGTGCAGCACATGCAAGCCTGAAATGATACGAGCCTCCAGAGATGATAGTAGTTATTTGATTTTTTTGCAGTTGGGAGACTGCCTTATCCACGTGTTTTTTTGAAATTTTTTCATTTTCAGTTCCTGCAATCTCACCGCTTGTTCTTAGAAGATCAATTGCGCGTCTTGCATCACCGTGCTCTTCAGAACTGATATCAGCGCAATACTGCAAAACATCATCATCTATTTTTTTCAAAAATGATTTTTTTGCTCTATTACGAATTATCTTTAACACATCACTTTGAGAATAAGAATCAAAATAAATCTCAGAAGTGCCAATTCTCGATACTACTCTGTCATCTAAATTAAATTCAGATAATACCTTGTTTGATATAGTTACAATACACATGTGTCTTTTTAGTGTACGAAGCTTTTCAACTAGGACAACAATCTTGTAAACAAAGTCCGAAGGCTTGCCTCGTTTGTCATAGAATAACGTATCAAATTCATCAAGACATAATACAAAAATAGAATTATCAGATTTTTCAAGTTTTTGTAAAATTAGTTTCTCAAATATTCCAAAAGCATAATTCATGCCCTGAGCGTTTTTGAGATTTTCATGGCCTAGTTCAGACAATATCAGATTAATGCATCCAAAAACTGTTTTTGCTTTTCTTAAATTGACATAACAAAAATCAACATCCAAGTTTTGGCAAACAAACTGAACAATGGTAGACTTGCCTGAACCACTCCTTCCATAAATTGATACAAGTGGAACAACTAGTCCCTTTTCATAAGATAGCAAGAACTTTACGAGTTTCTTTGATTCAGATTCCCTTCCAATAATGGAGTTTGTGACAGATAGATTGTCAAGAAATGACTTGTCTGAAAATATAGAATTCTGTGCACGTACATCACCTACAATCTTCTCTAGCGCTTTTTTGTCCACATAATGTTCCACTAGAAACTCATATATAATTACTGGAGGAATTTTTATGCCTAGATTAGAGGAAAGTTATCAAAAATTACATCCTAATGAGAGAAAAAGTCTCATATTTTCTGGCAATTACAATTATTCCAATTATAGAAACAACAAGTATCAAAATTGCAATAGTACCAAATTCAGGTGCAACCATTATTCCAAACTCAGTTTCTTGTCCAGTATTTCGTATGTTTTCAAATTTAATTGTTGTAGGACCTGTTTGGTCTTCAGCAAATGTGAATTTTTCAAATTCACCACCAACTGTTGCAGTTCCAGATACCCGGTATAACTCCGCTCCATTTTGAATGATTACAAAAGAATAATCAGAATTTCTTAAAGGTTCATTTGTCCATCCGTCTCTAATAGTAAAGACAAAGTTTGTTTCAACTCCTGGTTCAAGATCTATAGGATCCCATGACAAGTTTACTTTGAAGTCTTCACTCTTTGTAAATGCCTCTAATGGAAATGATATTTTTTCATTTGTAGTTAAAGTGAAAACAATATTGTCTGGTAGTGGCTCATCAGATTTTTTCATCTCATTTTTTATGAATCTTAGATGGTCTTGCAATAAAACAAAGTGAACTATTCTCTCATCTTCTTCTGTGTAATCATCAATTGATACTGAAGCTTTGAACAACTCAATTCCATTTGCGTATCCTGAATAACTAGGACTCAAAAATTCAATGAAATGTTTTGGAAAATGTACTTCTTCGTGCACAACTGTAACGTGAGACATGCTGTTCTCACTCCAATCAAAAGGCATCTCAAAAGTTACTTGTTTTGTTGCAGGATCATATTGGAAATTTTGGATTTTATCAAAATAAGATTTCATTCTAAATTCTACATCATTTCCTTCAGTATCTTCTTGAGGATGAGAAGTGGTTTCAACAAGTGTCAAATCTGCACGATATACACCTGAATCTTCTATGATGTTAGTTGGCTCATCAATGGTTCTAACTTCAATCTCAAAAGTAAACAATCCACCTGAATCAAAGACGGGGCCTGCAATCTCTATTGGAGATGATTCAGTTGCATGATATGCTCCCAAAAGTGAATCTTGCTCTCCATTAATTACAAAATTATCATATCCTTGTTGTGATAGTACAGTTATTGGTAAAACACCATTTTCTGTGAAAAAGTAGTTTCTGAAAATCATCTCATTGCTATGGAACAATCCAATGAGAAATGTCACATTTTTTGCAGGCTCGTCTGTCTCTTTGTCAGTTGCAGTAATTGTGATTTGTTCTTGCTCACTTTCAAAGTACATTGGCATCTCAACTGAAATTGAGATTTCTTTTCCAGCAACATCTACTGAAGATATAGTATCAATTCCCAATCCATGACCATAAACACTACTAGCTGGAAACAGCAAACATGCGGCTAGAGCCAAAATTGAAAGTTTTGTAATTGACATCATATCAAATCTTATCAAGGGTTATTTTATTGTCAGTAATTCTTCAACCTTTTGAAGTAATTCATCCATTGTTGTGGCCTCTAGTATTGGTTGCAAGTCATTAGGATCTTTTGCGCCAAGTGCAGATAGCGAATAGATGTAATCAATTGTAGGAGTATCAGTTGTAAGATAGTATTGTTCTAAAACATGTTCTAATGAATGGGGGTCAACTACTTGCGGCAATGCCTGTTTGATAATCTTCTTCTTCCACATAGCAACTAGCTCTTCCCATTGTTCTAGTGAGATGTTCTCATCAATTTCAGGAATCATTTCAACTTCAGCTTGAATGTACATTTTTGCTTCGGTTCCAATTTTTTCGTGTATCTCAGAGATTTGTTGATGACCTTCAACTGAAAGTGGATCATAGTTTTCAGGTTGAGGAATTGAAGGTGGAATAATTTTTTTAATTCTAAATGAATTTCTGCCTAGTGTTTCAATGTGGAGTTGCAGTCCATCCATTTCAACGTCTGAGCATTTTGTAATTTTTGCAATGGTTCCTACCATTTTAGGAGAGTTCCAACCACTAACAGAATTTGTCTCATCAATCAGACATACACCAAACTGACCATCACCTAGCATGCAGTCATCAACTAGCTGCTTGTAGCGGGGCTCAAAAATTCTCAAAGGAAGTTCTTGTCTAGGGAACAAGACCAAGTCCAATGGAAAAATTGGAATGACTCTAGTTTCTGCCAACAATGATGTTCAAACGTCTCTAGATATATGGAATACGGATTCTAGAATCCATTCTCATTTAGTGTCAAGCCCAATAATGCAGCTCGAGTGTACTTTCCATATTCGGCTTGCTCGAAATATTTTGCATTTTTTGTTTTGTCAACATCAGTTGAGATTTCATCAATTCTTGGAAGAGGATGCAAAATTATGCTATCATCTTTCATTTGTTTTAGCAAATCCAATCCGACAACATAGCTTCCCTTTACTTTGAGATATTCTTCCTCATCAGGGAATCTCTCTTTTTGGATTCTTGTAACATATAGAACATCTAATTCATCAATGTGGTCTTCAATGTTAGTTGATTCAGTATAATCTAATTTTTGTTTGATTTCATAAGTAGAGTCTGATCTAATTCGTAATGATTCAGGGGAAATTAATCTAACATCAACATCATAGTTTCCTAGTCCATGCAAAAGTGAGTAAACAGTTCTTCCATATTTTAGGTCACCAACAATTCCAATCTTTAATCTGTCAATCTTTTTCTTTTCTTTTTTAATTGTGTACAAGTCTTGAATTGCTTGTGTTGGATGCTCTTCTGTTCCACTACCAGCATTGATTACGGGTTTGTCTGAAACTTCAGCTGCAAATCTACTAGAACCATCAAGAGGGTGTCGTAAAACCATAGCATCAGAATAGATGGAGATGATTCTAACTGTGTCTGCAAGACTCTCTCCTTTTTGAGTTGAAGATGAGGTGATATCAGAGATTCCTAAAGAATTGCCTCCAATTGATGCCATCGCAGCTTCAAAACTTAGTCTAGTTCTAGTACTTGGTTCATAAAACAAATATCCTAAAGTTTTGCCCTTACAAATCTCCCTTCTGTCAATTGGGTCAAGTGAGATGATTTTATCAGTTGATTGAAAGATTTGTTCAAGTTGATCCTTGCTAAAATCCTTAATTGAGATTATGTCTTTTTGGTAGAACTCGTTCATTCTCTCAATGATATATACAGGTGGGTATACAAAGTATTCTGATGGAACAGTCCGAACTTATGGTTCGACGAATCAAAGAAGGCACTGTAATTGATCACATTGATGAAGGCAAGGGTATTCAGGTACTTAATGCCCTTAGAATTGATGGAAGTGATGGCAGTCTTATCACCATAGCCCTCAACGTTCCAAGTGGCAAATTTAAGAAAAAAGACATCATCAAAGTTGAAAACAAGTTTCTAAAAGATGATGATACTAACAAGTTGGCAGTAATTGCACCAAAGGCAACCATCAACATGATCAAGGACTACAAGTTGGTAGAGAAGAGAAGAGTTTCACTACCAAATGAGATTGATAGGATATTTCGATGCTCAAACCCTGATTGTGTAACAAACAGTACTGAGCATATCGAATCAATCATGGATGTTATTGACAAAGAAGGACGGGTTCTCAAGTGTAGATATTGTTCTAGAGTGCTAGACGTAAATCAGCTAAAATATAATTAAAAAATTTTAAAAATTGAAAAATATGTTGTTTAGGACTATTGTCCTAAGATGATAAACATCATAACTATACCGTAGATTGCGATTGATTCGACCATACCTACGAAGATGAACACCTTAGATTGTAAAGCTGGGTTCTCACTAATGACTGCAAGACCTGCTGCACCTACTTGACCAAGACCAATACCTGCACCAAATGCTGCAAGACCAAATGCTAGACCAGCACCGAGAATCTTCAAAGAGTCTGAACTTGCTGCTGCATCTCCTTCTGCTGCATATGCAATACTAGTAGATCCTGAAATAGAAATTACAGCTGCTGCCATAAGTAACAAGACTATAGTTTTCATGGATGATGTGCCTCCTCAAAGTCCATATTTAAATCATGGTGAGATTGGATTATACTTTTTCTAGTGCTTTCTTTTTGAAAGAACTTAGATCGTCTTTAACAGACTGTGCAAAATTTTCATGTTCGCTTTCTAGGGAGTGTTTAGAATCTTCAACAATTTTCTTAATTTCTTCTTTGCCCATTATTATCTACTCTCCATCTTAGCCTTCACTTTTTTTAACTTTGCGAATTCCTCTCTTTCTCTTTCCTCAAGAGTGGCTATGATGAATCTTACTTTTTGTTGATACTGAGGAATAATGACGTTTTCAAGTGCGTTTAGTAATTTCTGAGTTTTTTCTAATGCTTTTGCAAGACTGAAAATTGAATTTTCATATTCTGCGGCTTTACAGATTTTTGGCAAAAGCTCTTTGATCTGTTTTGCTGCTCTATCAATTGAAGAGTTTGTATCAGCAAAACCATATGGCATTGATTTTGTATCTTTTTCAGTAACAGATAGTGCAGGAATTTTTACATCAACGACTCTTCTGACATTTACATCTACTTCCATTACTGAAGGAGTGGATTCGGCAACAGAGTCTACAGTTGAAGAACCTAATGCCAAGTATGCTTCATTTACAGAACTGTAGATGTCTTGGAGCGGTTCCCATATTCCACCTCTAGCTTTTGAGGCTTCTTCAATCATCTCTTCGATGTTTTTTAGGAGAACTTTACGCTTGTCATCTAGAATTTTCTGCACCATTACGGCTACTTGACTAGATTTTTTGTATTTGAAAAGTTCAATTTTTGTTGCAGCAACATTTTGTCCAAATGACATTTTGCTACTCTTCCTTGTAATATTGATCTACGTACTTATCTTTGATTTTTGTAATTTCGTTTCTTGGTAGTTTAGATACAATCTTCCATAAGATACCTAATGTCTCTTCAATGGTTCTATTCTCATCAGTTGCTTGTGAAAGGAATTCATTTTCAAAGACATCACCGACATCCATGTATTTCAAATCGATTTCAGTAAGTCCTGCTTTACCTACAATTCCTGCAAGTGCTCTGACTTCTTGTGCTCTAGAATATGCATCATAAACTTGATTTGAAATTTCACCATGATCTGCTCTGGTACTTCCTTCACCAATACCGTCTTTCATCAGTCTTGAGAGACTCATCAAGATGTTTACTGGTGGATAGACTCCTTGTCTGAACAAATCTCTACCAAGTACAATTTGTCCTTCTGTAATGTAACCAGTAAGGTCAGGAATTGGGTGAGTAATATCATCAGAAGGCATTGACAAGATTGGAACTTGTGTAACACTACCTTTCTTTCCGTTTAGTTTTCCTGCTCTTTCATAGATTGTTGAAAGGTCAGTGTAAAGATAACCAGGATAACCTTTTCTTCCAGGTACTTCTTCTCTTGCAGCACTAATCTCTCTGAGTGCTTCTGCATAGTTTGTCATATCTGTAAGAATAACTAGTACGTGCATTCCTAATTCAAATGCCAAATATTCAGCGACAGTTAATGCAACACGAGGAGTAATAATTCTCTCAATTGCAGGATCGTCTGCTGTGTTTAAGAAAAGAACACTTCTTTTTAGAGCGCCAGACTCTTCAAGACTTCTTCTGAAATATTCTGCTTCACTGTATTGCACACCAATTGCTGCAAAGACTACAGCGAAATCATCTTGTGTACCAATTACACTTGCTTGTCTTGCAATTTGAGCTGCTAAGAGGTTGTGTGACATACCAGAACCTGAAAAGATTGGAAGTTTTTGTCCTCTTACAAGAGTAATCATTCCATCAATTACTGAAACACCAGTTTGGATGAAGTCTTTTGGATATTCACGTTGTTCTGGGTTCATTGGTTCACCGTTAATGTCAATAAATTGATCAGCAATAGGATCTGGCAGTCCGTCTTTTGGTCTGCCTAAACCATCAAAGACTCTACCAAGTACTTCTCTTGAAACTGGCATCTCCATAACTTTGCCGACAAATTTTGCATTTGTTGCAGCAATGGATAATCCAGTAGTTCCCTCAAAGACTTGGACGATTGCTTTACCGTTTCCAACTTCGAGAACTTTACCTAATCTTCTTTCACCGTCTTTAGTTTCAACTTCAACTAATTCGTCAAATGCTGCATTCTCAACATCATCTACAATAACTAGAGGACCTTTGATTTCTGCAATCTTACTGTATTGAACTCCGCCTTCTGCTGTCAATTTGATACTTTCACTCCTGTAATTGATTTGAATTCTTCTTGCATGTCTGCATCTAGTTGATCAAGTTTTGGCATCTCATCATCTTTGACATCCATTCTTGCTTTGAGAAGTGTTGTGATACTTTTCATTGCACGAATATCTGCAAGAGGAGTTCCTTCCTTGATTGCTTGTTGACCTTTCTTGTAAAAGTCAACTAGTAATTTCATTAACTTGTATTGTTTCTCTGGGCTACAATAAGTGTCAACATCATCAAATGAGTTTTGTTGTAAGAGACCAATCTTTACCATTCTTGCAACTTCAAGAATTAATTTTTCTTCATCTGGAAGTGCTTCAGGTCCTAAGAGTCTGACAATTTCTTTTAGTGTATCTTCTCTTTGTAAGACACCATAAACTTCACTTCTAAGACTTAGCCAGTCTTCGTTGATGTTCTCACCCCACCACTTTGCAATGTCTGCAAGATAACCAGAATAGCTGTTCATCCAGTTAATTGATGGATAGTGTCTAGAGTATGCTAGTTTTGCATCCAAAGCCCAGAATGTTTTGATAAATCTCATGGTGTGAGTTGTAACTGGTTCTGTAAAGTCACCACCAGATGGTGAAACAGCACCAATCAAAGTTACAGAACCATCACGGTCTGGACTTCCTGCTGCTCTAACACGACCTGCTCTTTCATAGAATTCTGCTAATCTTGATGCAAGATATGATGGATAGCCTTCTTCTGCTGGCATCTCTTCTAGTCTACCACTCATCTCTCTGAGTGCTTCGGCCCATCTACTTGTTGAATCTGCTACAAGTACAACGTCTTTACCCATATCTCTGTAATATTCTGCAATTGTGACACCAGTGTAGATACTTGCTTCTCTTGCTGCTACCGGCATGTTACTGGTATTTGCAACAAGTACTGTTCTGTCCATGAGTGGTTTTCCACTACGTGGGTCTTTGAGGTGTGGGAACTCCACAAGTACTTCTGTCATTTCGTTTCCTCTCTCACCACAACCGATGTAAACTACAACTTGGGAATCTGCCCATTTTGCAATTTGGTGAAGTGTAACAGTCTTTCCTGTTCCAAATGCACCTGGGATTGAACCTGTTCCTCCTTTTGCAATTGGGAAGAATGTGTCAATTACACGTTGTCCGGTGAGTAGTGGAACTGTTGGATCGTATCGGTTCTTGTATGGACGTGGTTTTCTTACAGGCCATCTGTGATACATTTTGAGTTCGACAGTTTCACCTTCTCCCTCAGTTGTTGCTAATACAGTTTCTAAATCATAATCTCCTTCTGATACTAAGTTTGAAATTTTTCCACCTTTGTGGTCTGGTGGAACCATGATAGAGTGCTCAATAAGATCAGTTTCTTGAACAACGCCAATTACATTTCCTGCTGCTACTTCATCACCATTACTAACTGATGGGACAAAGTGATATTTTTTGGCCATGTCAACTGGAGTAGTTGTAATACCTCTTCCGATAAAGGAACCAGAAGCTTCTGATAATGCTCTTAGTGGTCTTTGAATTCCATCATAAAGTTGTCCAATAATTCCAGGACCTAACAAAACACTAAGTGGGTTTCCAGTACCAATTACTGGTTCACCTGGTTTTAGTCCACTGGTTGATTCGTAAACTTGAATGAATGCTACATCTCCGGTTAATCTAATTACTTCACCGACTAATTTTGAATCGCCGACAGTTACAGTTTCATACATTTTTGCTTCAGACATACCGTCTGCTCTAACTGCAGGTCCACTTACCCAAACAATTCTACCTTGAGCTGCCATCTTATTCTCCTACCCCGAATTTGGATGCAATCTCTTTCCTTATTAAAGGCTTCAGACGTTCAATTCTTGCATCGATCGTATTGTCAAATGTCATTGCACCATCTTTTGATTTTACAACAACTCCACCAAGACAATCAATTGTATCAGAAGATAATTCAGATCCTGGGAATTGTGACAAAGTTGATTGAACTACATCTTTGTCTTTGGCATTTGTAGTAACTGTAATTTCTGAAGTTCCCAAAATTTGGGTTGCTTCTGTAATCATTGTTTTAATCAAATTAGAATAATCACCACTGCGATCAGCATTTGCAATTTGTTCAAGTGCTTTTGAAAATACCTTATCGACTGCATCTTCTAATGCCATTAATTGCTTATTTCTAGCCTCAATATCGGCACTTCCCATGATTTGTTTTTCAATTTTATCGGCTTCTTTCTTTCCATCTGCGATGATTTTATCAAATTCTTGTTCTAGTTTAGGAACAGAATCATCAAGGGTTTTCAGAGATTCATTTAGGGCAGATTCAACGTTTGAAATGACGGACTTTTCAGTTTGTTCAAGAATTTTGCTAATAGTGGTCTCTAAAGCAGAATTTGCCAATGAGTCGCGTAAATCCGTAATAGATTTTAATGTTTGGGAATTGCAATTCAGAAAGATATTAAAATCAAAGGAGTTACCGTTGGATTATCTTGGTAGTAGCCGATCTGAAACTTGGAAGTGTAATTTTACCAAGAAGCGAGTCTCCAAGAGCAATTTCCAGACTAACAGAGTTTGAATGGTTTCATAAAATCGATACTGAAAATGACTTAGTCACACCAGAAATCGATGATCTTCTGTTAGAGGCACAAAAAACCTACCAATCAATTGATGATGTAGTTAAAGGACTAGGAGTCCCACCAACTGTAGGAATTCTAGAGATTTTGTTCAAAGGAACTATGATCAAAAAGAAGGATTATGAGATTGGAGAAATTGAGGACTTGGTAGAGGATCTCAAAAAGAAGACTCCATCAGTTATTGACGAGCCAGCAAAACTTCTAGAAGAGCAAGCAGACACAAAACGAGGAATTGAAGAATATCGTTCATTAAAAGAGACTCTCGAAATTGCTAAAAAACTCAACATTGATCTTTCAGGATTTGGATTGATGAAGTATTTCTACACAAATCTCTTTGTGATAGACTCTGGAGACTATGAAGAAATTAGCAGAGCATTAGAAGGCATTACATTTTACAAATATGATTTAGAAAGTAAAGACAAAGCCGCAGTCTTGGTAATTTGTGGAATTGATGATTCAGAAAAAGCACTAAAAGTACTTAGAGGATTCAACGCAAATCCATTTTCCATTCCTGATGGCATGTCACAGATTCCATCAGAGGCATATGCCACTGCTGAGGCAAAACTAAAAGAACTTACAGCAAAACAGGCACAAATTGCAAAACAGCTTGCAAAAATCACAAAGAACATCAGACGCGATATTCTGGTATTACACGAAGAAGCACTTGTTGCAAAAGATGTTCTTGAGACTTTGAGAAAACCAGGTGGAACTAAACATTTTGCACTTATCCAAGGATTCATCCCAAGTAAGATGGAAGAGAAGTTCAAGAATATTACAAGTCAATGGACTTCAGTAACTGAAGAGATTACAGATCCTAAACATCAAGAACAAGTTCCAACATTATTTGATAATAAAAAATTCGTTAGAACTTTTGAAGTAATCACAGAAAGTCAAGGAATTCCAAGAAAGGGAGAAGCAGATCCTACACCAATGATTGCCCTAATGTGGCCAATTTTCTACGGACTGATGTTTGCAGATACAGGTCACGGATTGCTCTTGATGGGAATGGGATTATTATTCAAATTCAAAGGACAAGGTAATCTCTCTAGATGGGGAATGCTCATTGCAATTTCTGGAGCAGCATCTGCTATTGCAGGTGTTGGTGCAGGAGAAGCGTTTGGATATCACATATATTACTTTGAACCATTCAAGGGACTATTAGCAGAAGGAGGACCACTATACCCAGTTAGTTTCATAGTTGGTATCCTTAGTGTTGCAGAATTATCATTTGAACAAGTAATCAATATTCTCAAAGTTTCATTGTTCATTGGAATCATCCATTTGGTTTGGGCAATGATTCTCAGAATTAGAAGATTAGCTAGAGAAGGTCACAAGATTGTCATGTACTTGGAAGCAATTCCAAACATCACACTCTATGGCGGTATTGTAGTTATCATGATGTGTGCAATCGGTTCACAATATGATGTAATGAACATGTATTCCAAAGTCCACACAGAAGCTGTTCCTTGGGTTACAATATTCCTAGGAGATTGGGCACAAGTTTGGATTGTTACAAGAATTGCAGTAGTAATTGTAATTGCATCTATGGCAATGATGATGGTTGGAGGAATAATGCATGCAAAGAAACATCCAGAGGATGGAGGTTCGGCGGCAAATGTCGTAATGGAAGTATTCCTTGGTAAGACAGTAGAAAGTTTAGCTCACACAATTAGTTATGCTCGACTCGGAATTATGCTACTGGTGCACGCAGCACTGTTGCTGACAGTAAATAATGCATTCAATTCACTTGGCGGTTCCGAATCATTTGGTGCATGGGCAATGATTATTGGAGGAAACTTGGGAATCATGATGATTGAAGGATTGATTGTGTATATCCAGTCACTCAGGTTGCACTTGTACGAATACTTTACAAAATGGTATGATGGTGGTGCACAACCATTTAGACAAGTTAGACCAGAATTGATTTACAACCAATTCATTTGGAAAAGAAAATAAAATTTTAAAAAAAGAATCTATATTTCTACAAGACTAACAGATATCTTTGTCATAGGTCTTGACAATTCATCAGGAACTACAATTAACAATCCACTATTCTTATCAACTCCGCTGCATTCTCCTGAAAACTTTTGGAAGTTGTTTGCAAAACATCCATCATTAGAGTAATGTTCAAAATTTTCAGGAAAGAGAAAATAGTACCATTGTTGAACAGGAGAGGGTACAAAATACACATCAAATCCTATGGTTTTATCATTAACAGATACTGTGTATTCGTAGTTTGTTGATTCTTTGGAGGTGCAAATTGGAACAAATTGTGCAAATCCATTTTGAAGTTTTTGTTTTTGAGATTCATCTGAATAAGCAGAATTAGGAATAGAAGATTCTTCTTCAAAGAAGTTTAGATTGTATCCAAGAAAATCAAGGCCAGTCTTTGCATAATGAAACCATTGGGATTCACAATCCCTATAATCATATTGTACTGCAACTACAGGTTTATTGTTAACATACTGAAGGCCATTTTGTCTTTGTTTTGCACCATGTTTAGTAATATCAGATTGTTCTTCTTCTCCAGGAACTACTTCACGGTCCCATGTTGTTGTAACATCAACAATCAGATTTCTAGGATAACTCTTCCATTCTGGTTGGAAATGAACATAATTTGCATATTCATTTGTTTGACTGATTTTTACAGTATCTCTTGATTCTCTATAAGTTCCAAATGCATCATCTACAACAATTACTGAGAACAAAATTGTAAAACTGACTATTAATGAAACATGGAATAAATTCATTCGTTAACTACATCTCCCATATTTTTTGCCATTGTAAAGCTACAAAAAGATAATCCACAATTTCCACAAGAGAACTTATCATCATCAAAGGTAATGTTTTGCGAACCACATTTCAGGCAATTTTTACTTGAAATCATGATATAATATACACAGGAATGGATATATTTTTCACGGAAAGATATTTTTTCATAAATGTCCAGATTGGACAATAAAATAGGTTCAATTATCTAAATTATGCAAAATATGTCCAATTCGGAAAATCATAATTAATAGCAATCAGCATTTGAATCATGGTAGATGAGATTGATAAAATTATTCTAACAGAATTAGGAAAGAATGCCAGAAGATCATCTAAAGATATTACAAAGATTTTACAAAATATGAATTACCATATAACAGATAGAGGAATAAGACACAGATTACAACGATTAGAAAAAAATAATACAGTTGTAGGTTATTCTGTTACATTAAATCCAGAACTAATTTCAGAAAAAGTTAATCGTACAATAGTTTTGAAATTCAAATTTACTAAAGACACACCTGAATTGATCAACAGATTAACAGAGTATGTTAATGAATCACACTTTTGTACATATTCAAGCAGATTAAATGGAGATTTTGATTGGATTTGTCATTTTATTTTTGATTCTGTTGAACAGTTTGATTTAGAGACAAATAATTTCTTAAACAAATTTTCTGAACTGATATCAGATTACAGATCTTATGAATCAAATTTAGTCAAAAATACCCCATACACTATTTTTGATCAAGAACACGTTAATGAAAAGAAGCTTCAAGCTTGGAATATACTTCAACAAATAAAAAAATATGATACATTAAATGAAAGACTTCAGTCCATAGTAGAAAGTCTGGTAAAATATTTTGATGCAACATTTGCCAGAGTTTGGTTTGTAGATAAATCTGAGAAATCATTAATTTTACGATTTAGTGCAGGAAAATACAAAAATGTGAAAGGTGAGTTTTCCAAAGTTCCAATAAAATCACTAAAGATAGGAGCAATAGTTACTACGAAAAAACCAATTGTTTCAAATGATGTAATACATGATCCAAGAATAAAATATCATGATTGGGCAAAAAAAGAGAAACTCAAATCATTTGCAGGTTATCCTTTGATGTATAACAAAAAAGTAGTTGCAGTACTTGCTTTGTTTAGCAAAAAACAATTCTCACCTTCAGATTTTGAGATTTTAGGCATGTTTTCAGACCAAATATCAAAGGAATTAACAGGATTTTTTGAAACAAAAGATTTTCTTTCTGAATGAATTTAGAATCTATCAGTAAAGACAACTTTGTCTAATGGAAGTTGTCCACCACGAGGCATAGCCGGTTTGACTTGCTTGCCAATTACTACCATCATAGTTATCACATGATCTTTTGGTAAATTGATTAGTTGTGCAACTTTTTCTGGATCAAATCCAATCATAGGATTTGAGTCATATCCCATAGCTTTGGCAGCAAGCATTATGGTCTGAGCTGCAATTCCACAAGACCTCATTGCCTCATCTCTTTGCAATTGCTCTTTTCCTTCGTAAAACATCCCCATTGCAGGAACCAAAAAGTCACGAGCTTCCTTTGGAGCATCCTTCCAATATTGAGCAGGATCTTTTTTCCAAGATTTCAAATCAGCACAAAGTACCAATAATAGCGAGGAATCTGTCACCTGAGCCTGATCCCATGATGCAGAACGAATCTGCTTTCGTATTTCAGAATCTTTTACCAAGACAAATCTCCAGTTTTGCATGTTAAATGAGGTAGGAGATAAAACTGCTAGAGACAGTAATTTTTCAATCTCATCTTCAGAGAGTTTATGATTTGGATCATAGTGCTTTACTGAACGACGCTCTTTGATTGCATCAAAGGTTTCCATAATTTTGATTAATTTTGCAACATTAATTGGTTTTTGCAAAGATTATTTTTCTACAGGAAGATCTAATCGATTTCCCCATTCTCCCCAAGACCCCAGATAGACCTTGATGTTTGAGAATCCTAGTTTTTTTAAAACCAAAAAAGAGTTGGCTGCCCTATATGCTCCTTGGCAGTATGTCACAATTTCAGTGTCTTTTGGAAAATCATACATTTTTGATAATTCTTCATCGCTTTTGAAAGTCCCATCTTCTTTGAGGTTTTGACTCCAATCAATATTGATGGCATTTGGGATATGACCTGATTGAGCAGCTCGAACTGTACTTCCATCATATTCTCCAGGCGAGCGGGCATCAAGGATTTTCACATTATCAAGATTATCTCGAATGTATTCAAATCCTGAAATTATCTCAGAATTGATTTTGCCTGAAAAATCAGATGGTTTGAATCCGTTTGGTTTTGTCTCAACTGCAAGATTTTCTTTTTGCCACTTTGTAATTCCCCCATCAAGCATCATGACATTTTGATGAGAAAAATACATCAACATCCATACTCCTCTAGCTGCAAGCATTCCAGAAATTGAATCATAAAAGATGACTTTTTTTTCAGGAGCCACTCCAAGAAAAGACAATAGAGATTTTGACTGATTATTGAAGTTATCAATTCCTTGTTTTGTAGTATCAATCCAGTGAAATGCAAACAAATCCAAATGAACTGCTCCAGGGATATGGCCCTCAGAATATTCTTTGAAGGAACGAGTGTCAGCTAGAATGAGATTAGGATCACCAAGGATGGAATTTAGTTCATCAGTTGAGATTAACATGATTTAGGTAAAATGATCAAATCTAAATTGATTTGGATTGAATAATAAAAAGAAGAAAAGAAAAGGGTTTTTTCTATTCGTTGACGTATGCTCTTTCGCCGTGTTGAGCCAAATCGAGACCAATCTCCTCTTCTTTAGGAGTGACTCTGATTCCGCCTGGCCATACTGCGTCCATTACCTTTAGGATTACAATGGTTATACCAAATGCATATGCAATTGATACTGCAGCACCGATGATGCTGATTGCTTGCTGTTCCATTCCTTCTGCAGTGCCAGTCCATGCACCAATACCGTCTCCAGTATCCCATACATGTGGACTTGCTAATGTACCAGTCAAAATTGCACCGGTAAGACCACCCATTCCATGTATTCCCCATACATCTAATGCGTCATCCCACTTTCTTGCATTCTTGAATGCTACACATGCATAACAAACTGTACCAGCGGCAATTCCCATGATAATTGCAGCCATTGGACCTACCCAACCTGAAGCTGGAGTGATTGTTACCAATCCTGCTACTGCACCTGATGCAGCTCCAACAATACTTGGTTTTCCTGTATGTGCCCATGACATCAAGACCCAAGTAACTGCGGCCATACCAGTTGCGGTATTTGTAACAGTCCATGCGCTGACGGTAATGCCGTCTACCATTACTTCACTACCTGCGTTAAAGCCGAACCATCCGAACCAAAGAATACTTGCACCAAGTACTACCATTGGGATGTTGTGTGGCTCCATTGGAACTTTGCCATATCCGAGTCTTCTGCCAAGGACTAAGGCTCCAGCCAATGCTGCAAATCCTGAAGAAATGTGTACTACAGTACCACCAGCAAAGTCTAATGCAAACGTTGGCGATAAGTCTGGATCGAGGTCTAATCCACCTCCTCCTATGAAACCGCCTCCCCAGACCCAGTGTGCAATTGGGTCGTAAACGAAGGTACCCCATAAGAGTACGAATATGACTAATGCGCTGAATTTAATTCTGTCAATTAATCCACCAATGATAAGAATTGGTGTGATAATTGCAAAGGTTCCTTGGAACATTGCAAACATTTGGTGAGGAACAGTTCCTGGCCAAGATTGACTACAATATTCGCCTTCCTTAAATTCATTCATCTGATAAGCTGCTGACCATGTGTCATGACATGGACCAAGTTCACCAATTGGTGCCCAAGCTGATACCATGTTAAATCCAGCATAATCTAGACTTCCCATGAACATGTTAGCGCCCTCATCCGCGTTAGGAGCAAATGCTAGTGAGTATCCCCATAGAACCCATTGTACTGACATGAGTCCCATAACAATGAGAGTCATACCAAGAACGTTGACGATGTTCTTTGATCTGGCTAGACCGCCATAAAAGAAACCGACACCTGGAGACATGAAGAGAACGAGTGATGTTGCGGTAAGCATCCATGCTGTATCACCGGTATCGATCATACAAGGTAGCATGCCACCTTCGCCATCATCAAACCAACATTCGTTAGGGTTACCAGTGTAAATTCCACTGGTTCCTTTTACATATCCGTCCATACCATCTTCAACACTTTGTGCATATGCCTGAGACATTGCACCTGCTGCTGTGATGGATACTGCGGCTACAAGTAATAGAGCATACTTGTAGTTCCTAGAATTCATTGAATTTATCGAAATTGGATTTTATTTAAGGGTTGGAGACTCAAGAATGTCTAGAAAAGTAAATTATTATATTTTAGTATATTCTGATAG
The DNA here is from genome assembly GCF_000018465.1 of Nitrosopumilus maritimus SCM1. Taxonomy (NCBI): domain Archaea; kingdom Thermoproteati; phylum Nitrososphaerota; class Nitrososphaeria; order Nitrosopumilales; family Nitrosopumilaceae; genus Nitrosopumilus; species Nitrosopumilus maritimus. Next base: position 1,559,907 of record NC_010085.1, read on the forward strand.
TAACATAAAATATGGAAATTATGTTAAGGTGATCGCAAATGGGAAAATCAGAGACCAAACTAGCAATTTTTGATACATTCAAAACCAAAGACGAAGAGTTAACTGGAGAAGCACTACGACAAAGAGCAATTATTGGAATCCTTGCAGGAGATGCAAATCCTGCTGAAAGAACTAGAACAGGGATATCACAAAATATGGCAAAAAAACAAGGAATTGCCTGGAAAAACATCTACTCAGGGATTTTTCGAGATTTGGATGAAATTCTGCTACCAATGGGGATTGCAGAGGAAGACGGCAGATTACCTCTTCAGAGAGGTCCCAAGGCCCTTCAAGAAAAAGGAATTCCATATTATCATCTCACAAAAAAAGGGATTTTGATCGCTCTTTCAATTAGCGATATCAAGAATAGAGAAAAATTGCTAAAAGAATTTTTCTCAAAGTCTGAATCTGAAGAAAAAGAGTTTGAAAAGATTCTATCTAGTCTATTAAAGAATAGCCCAAAATTTGCATACTCTATTTTTCAAAAATATGTCAAGGCATTTTGCGATAATAAAATTAAGGAATTACTCCCATTTGATCTGACAAAATTGAAGGAGATTTCAGATGAATCATTGGAAATCCAAAAGGAGATTCTTGTAGCGTTTGTGGAACTCTCAAAGCAGGAAAAAGAGGATGCCATCAAATTTCTAGACAAAATCACTTAGAATTTGTTCCTATAGAGATCGCCAAACATTAAAATCCGTTACTCATAAACAATTTTCAAATGGGCAAGAACGTCTATGCATCAGTAAAGTCATACAGCCAAAGAGGAAAATTACTCAGTAGGGCTGATTTTCAGACACTGGCAGAATCAAGAGATCTTGATGAATTTATGACCAGAATAAAGAACACCATTTATGGTGATTCAATTAATGATGTTCAAAAACCATATACTTCACAAGGTATTGAATCAGCATTTAGAGGACATTTGGCTGATGTCCATTACTCCATTGCAAAAACTGCTGGCGATTCTGATATTCTTGATGCATATTATATGAAGTTCATAATTTCAAATCTAAAATTAATACTAAAAGGCAAGGTTTTAGGTAAATCACAAGAAGAGATTGAGAATCACATCAATCTACGTGCAGAAGAATTAGTTAAACAACGAGATATCATAATCAAATCCCTTGTTGCAAAAGATCTTGAAGAGGCAGTTGCAAGTCTAAATTCAGTTCAATTTGGAGATGAGATTGCAAAGGCTGCAACACTTTACAACGAAACAAAAAACATCCAAGTCTTTGACACGTATTTTGATAAAATTTTGTACCAACAACTAGGACGAGCTTTGAAGAATACAAGAGATAGAGATGTCATAAAGATTGTCGGAATGGATGTTGACTTTTACAATCTTCTTAGTGTGATTAGAGGAAAATTCTGGGGATTAGAAGAATCACAAATTCAAGATTTGATTGTGACTCAAACTCCAACTGTCCCAAGAGAACTTCTTGGAAGAATGATGGCAGCAGGTTCAGTCAGAGATGCACTAAATGAGCTTGCCACAACCAAATACAAAGACATGATTCCACAGATGGAAAATGAGTTAGATGCAGTTGCCGAATTTGAAAGAGCATTTGAGATGAGCATTTATCATTCATCTGCCAGAGCATTTACCAAGATGTTTAGTTTTGCAACAATCATAGGAATCACAAAACTAACGGGCTTTGAAGTAAGGAATTTGGCTGCAATTGCATATGCAGTAGAGCAAAAAATTCCTACAGAAACAACAATGTCAAAATTGATTCTTGAAGAAGAATAGATCTGAAAATGATAAAATTTCCAAAGAAGAAAAATGAGATAACAACAGAGACAGTAATCAATACTATTTGGGTCAGTGCATTTATGGCCATGATATTTTCATTGCCACCTTTAGCATTATTTTTGGGAATTTACTTTTGGGCAGGTGAATTAGCAATAGGCGCAATTGTTGGCTTTGGAGTACATTTTGTAACATTAGCATTTGCAGGCAGAATCTCAAAATTTTTGACCAACATAATGAGTTAACCTATAAGGATCCAATTATCTAAGTGATGTACCATGATGGGAGATAGAGATTTTCGAACTACTATTCAAAATGCCATAAAATCAATTGGAAATGAACTAGAAATTGATATAGATTCAAAGGATTTTGAAACTATCCACCTTCAAGAAGTCGTTAGGTGTATGAGACGCTCATACTATGACAGAGTAGAACCTCTAGAAATTGAGAGAAGGGGATTCAATGAGCTTCTTTCAGGATTATTAAGAAAACTGGAATATGGTAGCAATCCAAAGGATTTTGACATAAACGAGATCAAGCTCCGAGGACAAGCAGATATGATGGTAGATGATGCAATTCTCCTATTCAGATCAGCTACTGAAGAATTAGAAAATCCTCATGCAAGTGATGTCTTGTACCTTAATGCATGCATGTGGATATATGACAAAGAAGATGGGATGATAGTCTACATCACAGGAGATAGAAAAGAATCAACATTTTCACTAACACGGAACAAAAAGATGTTCGAAGACACCATACGTAGGGTTCGAGTTCTAAACAATCTTCTCAAAGAACAAAAAACACCAATCTTAGAGCCATCAGCAGAGTGTACTGAATGTCAATATTATGAGAGATGTTTCACAAAGAGGAAGAATACAAAACAGACATCTCTTGCTGAAATGTTAGGACTGGGCAAACAAGACTAGTTAGATAAATGAAAAATATTGTAAAGGAATAATTTCCTTTTTGTTTAATCGAGTGGTTCTGGATGTCCTTTACCACGAAGAGCGAAACACACTACTGCTAGTGCAATTGCGACTCCTGCTGCTGCGCCAAATGCGGCCATTCCTGCTTCTGCCATTTGATAAAATCCCAATGAAATTGCTTTTATAACTTTGCCAATATTTTGTCTCTAAAAACAAATTATCACAATTTCAAAATTTTATGATACTATTGAGTAAATTCAAAGAATAGTTCATTTTCATGACCGCTAGTCATAGAACTTAAATTGTAAAACACGACACCTGAAACTTTCCAAGTGTTGGTATTTGATTCAAAATCAGACCATAATTCAGGAGTGTTACCAGAATTTTTTAACACAATCTCATCTCGCAAAATGATAGAGTTTCCACCAAGCAGAGTATAGTAATTTGAACCAAATTCTACCATTCCTTCTGCCCTATGACCAATCTGTCCTCCGCCAATCTGTTCAGATTGAGAGTATCCTGTTTCATACAATTGGTAATCCATTGTTGTAACCATCATAGAACCTTCGTTAGGATTTTTGATTTCAAATGCAATATCGATTGTTGCAGAACGTTCAGATATTTTTGAAACAACAATCTCTTCTAACTCTATTACAAGAGGTTTAACTTGTGGAACGTTTGAACCATCAGTCATTTGTGCTGGAGATTCTAGATCAATGGAAGGTCCCATAATCAAAATTCCACCTAATGCTGCAGCAAGTGCAGCAACTGCAACTCCAACAAAAATTTTAGGATTCATAATTCTTGCAAACTCCTTTGATTTCTTAAATGTTGAGATAGTTATTATACCATTGGGGGGGGAGAAAAATTATGCAGTATTTTCAAGCAGTACAACAAGGCAAACAAAGAGCAGGAAAATCTCAAATGAAGATGTTTGAGGCAGCAGGATTTGGAATGTTAACTTTAACCACAAAAAAAGTGGATGGAAAATTCCAACCGGTAGGAGAAGAAGATTTCACAGCAGTTGTCAACTCAGAGGAAGGATATGTAACCATAATAGTAGACAGTGACGGATATACCAAAGCTCAATCAAAGGCACTTGAAAAAGAAGAAGCTCTCTCAATTTACAAAAAACTGCGAGATTCAGGAGTTGAAGAATATCCTGGAAAAGAGATCATGATATGGACTGAAACCAGACCCACAGTCCAAAATGAATCCTAAGACTATTTTGTTGGAATAATTATTTCAGTTCCCAAATTACCGCCTTTAATGGCTTTTTCAATAATTTTTGGACTTGCTTTGAGAATTCTTGTTTTAATTTTTGAGCGCTCAATAATTTTGAGTGCAACTATATCCATGAGATCATATCCTCCTGCTACAGAATCCTCATGAACTAACATGTTTTTGAGATTTTTCAATTCAATTCGTTTGAATTTTTTTGCTTTTTTGAATTTGTTAGGATCCATATCGTAAACTCCATCAACATCAGTAGCATTAAGAAACTGTTCAGCTTTTACTTTCTCTGCAATCAATGCAGCAGTACCATTAGTGCTTTGACCAGGATGAAGTCCTCCAGCAACAACAATCAATCCGTCATCTACTGCATGTCTTACTTCTTGTAGTGTAGTTGGGGGATGAGAATATGCTTTGTTTTTTAGAGCATAAATCAACAGTTTTGCATTTAATCTAGAAATTTCAATTCCTAATTCATCAAGGGTGGATTCATCAGCTCCTGAAGATCTTGCATGATTAATGTAATGTCTAGCAATGTTTCCACCTCCAGCAATAATTATTGGCTGGCATACCTTACTGATTTTTACTAGAAATTCTGCCCAATCTTTGAGAAGTTTGACATTATCCATGGCAAAAACTCTACCAGATAGTTTGATTACAATTCTTTTTTTCACTCTAGTTCACCAATGATGGATTTTGCGGCAATTTCAACTTTTTTTCTATTCTTTTGATTAGTATAGATTCTCAGGATATTCATAAAGCCAGAAATTGCCGAGACTACAGGTATTTCAGAAATAGGCATCTCTTTTGCAGAAGATTTTCCACCCTCATTTGTGATTAGAATTATCGATTTTGACTCATTTTTTGATGGTGCAAGTGGAATAGAAGGTGTTACAGAACTATCAACAAAAATCTCATTTTCATCAACTTTGGATTTTTTGGATATGGCAGATCTGAGTTCATTTGTTTTTATTTTCTTTAGATTTTTTCTACTTGTCAAAATGCTTTCAAATACACATTTTAGCAATTTTCTATTTTGATAATCTTGTGCAAATTTTCTTGCTCGTTTTAATTTAGGAGTTTTTGAGGAGATTAGACTGGAGAGAACATGTTCGTCTGTTAGTTGAACAAATTCATCTAGATTAAAAGTAGAGAATCCAAATTCATCATCTGAAGATCGTAGTGCTTCAAGCAACATCACTTCTGCAGCTCTTACTGTCTTGTGAAAATAAACTGCTTTGAACATTTGATATCTTGAATGCATCATAGATTCAAATGAATACAGTGCAGAGCGCTCTAATGCAAGTTTCTTTTGATGCACATCAAGTGATTGTGTAATTCTTTTATGATCAATTTTTGCATGTTCTGCTCCTGTAAAATAACCATCTCTAAGAAGATAATCCATCATATCTGCACTAAGAGCACCTGAAACAATTTCATTCATGTATTGAAATTTTGAATCACCAAACGCGATTTTTGTTACAAGTTTTTTATCAAAACCATTTTTTGTCAAAATATCACCAATTTCAGATTTTAGAATAATCTCTTTTCCAAAATCTTCATGAGAAATTTTCTTTTCTTGAATTATTTCTTCAAAGAGGTGAGAAAATGGCCCATGACCAATATCATGCAAAAGACCTGCCAACCTGAGAATCTCGATGTCATCGGATTTGAAAAATCCTTTTTCATTTAGCGCATGACCTGCCTGACTAGCAATGTGCATTACTCCAAGAGAGTGCTCAAATCTAGTATGCTGTGCAGCAGGATATGTCAAATGTGCACCAGATAATTGTCTAATTCTTCGTAACCGCTGGAAAATAGGATTATCAATTATGGATAGTTCATGATCATAAACTCGAATAAAATCATGAATAGGATCTATAATGTCTAGATAATTTTTTTTCATAATCCTATTTTCTTTGAAAATGTCTTCATGATTTCTTCATGAACCTCTTGTTTAGATTTTGTAGCATCAATTATTTTCCAACGTTTTTTCTTTGCAGTGGTTTTGTAGATTCTAGAAATCTTTCTCAAAAATTCTTCATTTTTCTCAAATTTGTCTCGATTGGTTTTTTGTCTGTTAAAGGATTCTTTTTGTGTGACATCAAGTAAAATTACAAGATCTGCTTTTGGTAGTCCTGCATCTAGACTTTCAAGCCATTTTTCTTTCATTCCATTTGCAAGACCATATACTAGATTTGAATGGTAATATCTATTCATTATAAGAACAGAATTTTTTTCTTGAGCAGTTTTAATCTGTTCTAGTTTTTCCCATCTATTTGCAGACAGTAAACAATGAATTACTTGTGGGGGGAATTTCCTTTTTCCATCAAGATATTGCCTAATCTCTTTTCCAATATGGGTTTTGTAATCTGGAAAATGAAACAATTTGGTTTTGATTTTTCTTTTTTTGAGTGCTTTTTCTAGCATAGTTGACTGTGTTAGTTTTCCTGCTTGATCTCCACCTTCAATTACGATTATCATAAGTTATCAAAACAGAGAAGTTAATTGATTAAAAATCTATCAAAGTTTTAAGAATTTACGAATTGTTTATTATCTTCTTAAACTAATTCAAAATATGGCTGAAGAATATTCATGCGCTTATTGCGAATCAATTTTTGAGAGTAAAGATGATCTTTCAAAGCACATAGATAGAATTCACGGAGACTCTGGAATTCTAGAAGGCTCAAAATAATCCTAAATTTTTTGTTTTAACTAAAATTTCTCTCAAGGTTTATAACCAAAAATTTGCCACATAACATGAAATGGGACTAGTAAAAGAAGTGATAAAAGAAATTGGAAACAAATCACGAGAATTTTACGAATTTGTATTACCACCAATTGACATGTATCTTAATGATGACAACCTCAAAGTGGTTATTGACATCCCAGGATTCTCAAAAAAAGATATCAAACTAACATTATGTGGTGACATTCTATCAATTCAAGCATGCAAAGAAGTAGATGAGAAAGAATCTGAATCATTGATTTCAAAACAGAGACCAAACATCATTGATAAAAAAATCAGACTACCAATTGATATCAAACAAGGTGAAGAAAAAATAGATTCAGCAAAATATGAAGATGGTGTATTAACACTAGTAATCCCTGTAACTAAAAAGGGAAAAGATATCTCAATAGAATAAGACCTAGTGTTTTCTAAAAATTGCAGAACCGATCATTATTAGACCAGAAGCAATCATTCCAGAAATGCCAAATATTTCATTTGTTTGATATAGTAATACTGAACCAATAAAAATTGCAGATGCAAAAATACTTCCACCAAGAAATACCATTGGCTTTCTTTTTTGCATAGAAAATTTAGCTTCATCCATGAACTTTTCCATTTCAGGTCCTAATCGTAATGCTGAATCAATTGATTTTGCAAACTTGTCAAATGATATCTTTAGCTCTTCAACGTATGCTTTTGGAATCATGTTTTCTTCTTGTAAAATATTTCTTAGAACTTTGACAAATTTGAAATCAACATCATGTGTTTTGTAAATTCCTTCAATTATTGATGCCATTCTCATGTAAAGAGCCAAATTCTTTGGTAAAACAAATGGAAACTTACTCATTGTTTGATTTGCAAGCTCCATCAAACTTTGAACTTCCATCTCATCAGGTTTGTTTCCATGCATTGCACGAATAGATAGTTCAATTCCTTTTTCGATAACTTGTCTGTTATATCCAGGAGTAAGCATTCCCAATTCTGCCATAGCGTTGACTACTCTGGGAGGATTTTTTTCAACTAGTGCAAGGTATAGTCGTATGAGTTTGTATCGTGTTTCATTGTTTATTCTTCCCACCATACCATAATCATAGAGAATTAGTTTTCCATCATCAGTTACCGAGATATTTCCTGGGTGAGGATCTGCATGGAAAAGAGAATGTTTGAGAAGCATGGTGAAAAAGACCTTGTGAACATCAATTACTAGTTGTTCTCTATCAACGCCTTTCTCATCAAGTGCCTGTACATTTGTAACCTTAATTCCTGGTAAATATTCCATAGTCAGGACATTTTTTGAGGAATAATCATCATAAACTGAGGGAACAATAACTTTGTCATTGTTTTCCATATCTTGTTTGATTTTTTTGAGATTCTCAGATTCGTTTGTGTAATCCATCTCTTCTCTAATGGTTTCAATAAATTGAGAAAGCATTGCTTTTGCAGAGTATCTAAGATTAGGATCAACAAATCTCAAAGCAAGTGGCAGGATTTTCTTTAGAACTTTTAGATCCTCTTTTACAACTTGTTCAATGCCAGGTCTTTTTACTTTGATGACAATTTGTTGTCCAGAAATAGAACCACGATAAACTTGACCTAATGATGCGCCAGATATGGAGTTTGTATCAATATCATCAAATTTTTCGTTAATTGGTCCAAGATCTTTTTCAATAATTGGTTTTACTTGTTCAAATGGTGCAGATGGAACGCTGTCTTGTAGTTTAGATAGTTCTTCAAGATATGGTTGAGGTAGAATATCTGCCCTAGATGACAACCATTGTCCTAGTTTGATGTATACAGGTCCCAAAGAGACAAAAGTGTCAAGAGCTTTTCTTGCATTTTTTCTGAATTGTTCAGAATCAATTGTATTTTTTTCTTGTTGTGTCCATTTTTTTCTATCTTTTCGTAGAGCCAAAATTGATGGCAAGAGTTTGATCAACACATAGATTGTTCTTCCAGCAGACATTATTTACTCCAAATAATCTTTAATCTTTTTTGATGCAACATATCCAATATATCCAGAAAGAACTGATGAGATCAATCCAGATGTTAAAGAAAGTTTTTTTGAATTATTATTAAAAACAGATTTTGCAATTTTAGAACCACCAAAAATTCCACATGCTAAACCAATCAAGACTTCTGGTGCATCATAAACAAGATGGCCAATAGGATCTTTTCTTGGATCAATTTTATCAGTATGTACTAGGAATTTGTCATCATACTCTCTAATGTGCAAATTACCATAACGATATTGTTTTAGTGCACCATTTTTTTGTCCAAGAACAGTTTCTTCAGCACCGTCAATCATGAATTCACGTAATTCCTTTGGAACTTCAATCTCATCAAATGGCATGATCGCAAGATCGACTAATTGCTTATATTTTTAGTGTAAAAAGTAGTATACTAAATTAATTTTTGAGCCTGTCTTTTGTAAATATCACAAAACTAATTCCAAATGCGATAAGCATTCCAATTCCAGTTGCATATGCATAATTGAATCCAACACCAGGATGTACTTCCTCATGATAATTATTTATCAAAAATGTAGCAACTAGCAAAATAGAGCCAATTATCGTTAATTTTCTATGAAGTTCCAATAATTATAATTTTGATAATTACTATATGAATTTAGAAAAACTGTACAAGTTGATTTAGATCAAGGTTCAGATTCCATTGCAGATAATCGTTGAATTACTTGTTCAAGTTCTGCCTTGTTGTCATTAATTACACGTTTTACAACTTCAATTTCTTCATTGATTTGTTCTAATTGCTCATTATCAGAATTTTTTATTTGATTTTCCAAATCTGTTAAAACTTGTTGATTATACTGGTTGATTTTTTCTAATTCATTTTTGTATTTCTCTAATTTTACATATTGATTAGAAATTTCTGAAAGTTCAGGAATATCATTGATTTCTTGATTTGTCAAAAAACCAGAAATAGTAACTATTCCACCTACTACTAATGCTGCAATGATGACAACAATACTCAATCTCATTTCTAATCGATTTTAATTCTCCAAAATAATATTAAAAATTAATTATTTATCTAAGCAGTTTTTTTACGCCTACGCATTATGTACATTCCTGCTGCAATAGCAATTACAATAGGAATGATGATCATCGAAGAATCAGGACCAGATTCATTATCAGTTGTAGGTTCATTTACAAAAATTGTAGTATCTTCAATTACAAAGAGTTCATCCCTAACACTGTCTTTGTATCTTACAGTAATTGTAATCTCATGTTCTCCATATTCAGGTTCACCATCAAATTCAATTGGAACATTAAATGGTACAGGTGCATCTACTTCAATTTCATCAATAAACTGAGTATTTGATTTGATATTTGAATCACCACGAGGCTCAATACTTACAAATCCAAACAAACCATCTTCATTTCCCTCATTGATAATTTCTCCTATTACCATCTGTGTTCCAGATAACTCAATTACATCAATGTTGAATATTGTAAGTTCTATCAACCCTTTAATGTAAAAGTCAACAATTTTTGAAATTATTTGTTGATCACCATGTGCATTATAGTATGATATACTCAAAGGAATTCTAAGAGTGTCATCTTTTAGTCCTTCTGGAACATATACTGTTGCAGTAAGATGTCTACTAGATCTTGGTTCAATATTTCCAACATCCCAATTAGATTCTAAGAGTACAATATTTTCTACGTTTGTAGTAGAGGATGTTGTCGAAGCCAGTTCTGTCTGAGTATTAGTTGCAACAATATCAACACTAGATATTGGTGCAGTTCCATCATTTGCAATTTCAATTACTACATTGTTTGTTCTAAGAGATGTAAGGAATGGATCTAAAGCTCTTACATTTATCAAACTATCACCAGTTACCTTAAACTGAAAGTCTTCAAATGCAGTTCGGACACCAGACTCTCTTAATCTAGAATAATCAACCTTTACTGTTCCAGGATATTGTTGAATAGTGACATTTTGATCTACATTAACAAAGAATGTTAGATGGAAATTCTCACCTGCTAGAGAATTTGCATCACTATCAGCTTTTATGATTGAACCAGGTCCATCAGCTGCTGAAAATCCAAAAGGTAATGATAATTGTCCTTTAATTCCTGTGATATCTTGAGTTCCAACATTTGCAAACACTACAGTGAATGGAACATTACTATCTCCAGCTTCAACTTCTATTTTTTCATCTATAGTACCAAAGTATGCATCTAAGAATTTGACATCGCCAAAATCTCTTTCAAATGGAGAATCACCAAATCCACCAGATGTAATCTGTGCATATGAATTTCCCAAAAAGAGTGGTATGAGAAGGAATGAAAGTAACAAAAAGAATAGTTTTTGATTCATTTTACTAAAACCTCCATTTCAGACGGCATATCTCCTTCAAAGGCTTTACCATCTTTTATTGTGATTACTTTGTCTACATCACCAAAGTGTTGACGATCATGTGTGACAATAACAAATGTCTGATTAAGTTTTTTTGCCATGTCTTTCATCAATTGAACTATAGTTTCAGATGTAACAGAGTCTAGATTTCCTGTAGGCTCATCTGCTAAAACAATTGATGGTTTATTGATTAATCCTCTTGCAATAGCTGCTCTTTGAGCTTGTCCACCTGAAATTTTATTTGCACGTTTATTCATTTGATCTTCTAATCCAACTGCTTTTAGCAAATCTCTTGCATCTTTTTCAGCAGTTTCATTTGTTCCTGCAATTTGTCGTGGCAACAAGACATTTTCTAGGACTGTCAAGTCAGTAAGCAGATTTGAAAATTGGAAGATGAATCCCAGTTTTTTATTTCTAAATGAAGAGATCTTATCATCATCAAGAGTTGTTGTATCAGTTCCATCAATGTAGATCTTACCACTTGTCGGGCGGTCAAGTAAACCAATCATGTTAAGTAGCGTAGATTTTCCTGAACCAGAACTTCCAACAATTAGAACAATTTCACCTTGTTCAACTGACAAAGTTGCATTATCAAGAGCTTTGACTTTGTTTTCACCTTCACCATAGACTTTGGTAAGATTGTGGATATCTAGTACCTTAGACAGTTCTCATCGCCTCCACTGGTAATAGCTTTGTAGCCCTATACGACGGATAGAGTGACGCAATAATTGCCAAAATAAATGAAGTTAAAGCAGTTTGGATGATCTTCTCCCAGTTATAGGTAACTTCAAGAGGCAAACTATTGTTAAATGACATTTTAGTTTCCTTTGCATAGAATGTGTATCCCAAGCCTGCAGCCGTACCTACACCAGCACCAATAGCTCCAATAATCATTCCTTGGAAAATAAAGATAATCAAAATATCCTTTCTTTTTGCTCCAATAGATCTCATTACACCGATTTCACGGGTTTTTCCATTTACCAACATCATTTGAATTGTTACAATAGCAAAAGCTGAAGACATCATTCCAAAATAACCAATCATGTTAATCATTGCAATACCAGATCTAAATCCAGCTAGTTGTTCTTCAGCTGACTCTTCTATTGTTTCAGCTTTAAAATCATCATTTGGAAATGAACGTAAGAAAAATTCTTTTACTTCAAATGCTTTTGTGGGATCATTTAGTTTTACCATAAATGATCCTGTATCACCTTGTCTATTCATCATGTCACGTAATGTATCAATATGAATAACTGCAGTATAGTCAAATCCTTGACCTCCAGGAGATTTTGCAATTCCTGAAACAGTAAATCTTCTTATTTCATCTTGTCCATATCTGTCTACTACTAGAACTTTGACACTGTCACCAACTTCAGCTCCTCCAAGATCTCTTGCAACATTAGAACCTAATACAATAGAGTTTCTTGAAAAAACATAACTTCCTTCTGAAACAGTTTCATGAACAGTTGATGCTCTAATATCTCTAAATGGATCAATTCCAACTATAGGAACTCTTGTTTCTTCAACTAGTTTTCCATTTTTTGTCATATTCATTTCGGCAGTTGATGAAAGCCGCGGTGTTGCCGCCTCTACATATGGAATTCTTTCAAACCAATTTACAACAGATAAATCTGATTTATCTATATAGTCTGCCTCATCAGTTACAAGAATGTCACCATTTCTGTAATCACTGATATCTCTGACAATTGCATCAAACAATCCTTGGAAAATTACAAAATTTACATGAATTACTAAAATTCCGATAGTAACAGCTAGAACTGCACCAATCAAGCTTCCTTTTTTGTTGAATAGCATTCTTTTGGCTAATCGTAATCGGTATTCCACGAGTTCACTAAAATAGTCTGATATTTAATGTCTATGGTCCATAGTGCTAACATTATAGACAGTTTTATATGATATTAGTTTTTTATGAGTTGTAGAATAGTATTGGAGATGACAAAATGGACAATTTAGACATGAAAATTTTGAGCAGATTGCTCAATAATTGCAGAGAATCAGATAGACAGATTGGAAAAGAACTGGGAATTTCAGGAGGAGCAGTTAGAGTCAGAATAAAAAAAATGCAAGAAAGTGGAGTTATAGAGAAATTTTTCCTCAAAATTGAGCCACCAATTTTGGGTCATGGTGTATTGTACTTTGTAGTATCAGGAGAAAATATTCAAGAAATTTTGGAACAAGTCAGTCTAGTAGGTGAGCCATACATTGTAGTTCCGTGTGTTGGTGGAGTAACAGTATGCGGTATTGCAATTCAAGAAAATTTAGAACAAAAAATTGAACTTGCAAAAAAGTTAATGAAAGATCTTAGAGTATTATCAATTTTCGAAGCTGAAAATTCAGTATTCAAATCTAATTTAACAAAAACAGATTTACAAATTCTAGAGGAATTAATCAAAGAACCAAGACAAAAAATTGAAAAAATTGCAAAGAATACAGATCTATCGACTAAGACTGTAACAAGATGTATAGAAAAATTACATGGAAATGATGGTTTTCAATTCACTTTAATTTATGATCCAACAAAAATTGAAGATTTTATTCCTCATGCAGTACTTTCATGGATTGATGGAGACTTGAAAGAAACATTAGAAAATTTGAATGATACATTTTCAGAATCTTATTTACAAATTCCTTTTATTGCAAAAAATCAAATTGTATTATTTTTGTATAGTGACAGCATATTCAAAATGGATGAATTAACACAAAAGGTTAGAACAAGTAAAAATATAAAATCAGCAGATTTGTTTATTCCTAAAAAAATTTCATTTTATACAAATTGGATGAAAAAATCAATTGTAGAATCAAAAAAATCTCCAAAATTGCATCTTTCATATCAAACAAATTAAATAATAATAATTTCTTCAAAATTGTATGAAGAAGAAAAAGATCTATGAAGGAAAAATCTTAGGTCTTAGTGTTTATGATGGAAAAATTGAAGGAAGAAAAGTAAAACGAGAAGTAATAGAGCATCGAGGGGCTGCTGCAATGCTTGCTTTTGATGAAGACAAAAAAGTCATTTTAGTAAAGCAACATAGATTTCCGCATGGTTATGTTCTAGAAATTCCTGCAGGCACATTAGAAAAGAAAGAAGAGCCCATCAAATGTGCATTTAGAGAATTAGAAGAAGAGACAGGGTATAGAGCAAAGAAAATGACGCCTCTAATCACATACTATCCATCAATTGGGTACAATTCTGAGATAATTCACTGTTTTGTAGCCTCAGGATTGAAGAAGATTGCAGATTTGAAACTTGATGAGGATGAAATTTTATCAGTAGAAAAAGTAGATATGAAAAAACTACTCAACATGATAAAGTCTGGAAAAATTCAAGATTCAAAAACAATATGTGCAGTTTTAACATATGCTGCAAAAAAGAAATTATACTAACTATTTGTTATAGATTGGTTGAACAAGATCTGCAACATCAGCCCAAGATTGAGCAATTCTCTCAAACATAAACACCATATCAAGAAAATCAATTGGAATTTCTTTTTTAGTGCCTAATGAGGTTCTAAGTTTAGAAAGCTGGTCTTCAAATTTTTTGTGTAGAGATATTGCTTCAATTGCTAATAGCCTATCAGGTTTTGTAAAAGCATCAATTGATTTTTCTGCTAATTGATTAAAGTTTTTTACAACATCATGGATTTTTTTGTATTGGTCTTTTGACAAAGAAGAGTTGTAGATAAAATCAGATAACTCTACAATAGAATCACCAGTATTTTCAAGAAGATTGGCTGCAACTCTATAATCAAGAACATCAATATTTTCTAAATTAAATGCATTTGCTAGTCTCTTATCAACAAGAGTGCTACGAATTAATCTTACAAGTAAGAAATATTGTCTATTTACTTCTTCATCACGTTTTGATAATGTTTGCAAATTTGATTTATCATCTGCAATTAATCCATTTGTTGCATCATCATACATTCCAATTGCAATAGAACTCATACGTTTGAGTATTTTTTGAGGATTAAGTGTGGTGGAATCTAATAGAAACTGCATGTTGATGTGTGATGCATCTTCTTCAATTATTTCCATTCCAACAAGTCTTCTCATAGAATTACGAATTTTTTCTCTATCTTCACCAGGAATTATAGAATCAGAAGTAATCTCAATAATGTCATATCCTAAAAGATATCCACCTGTAATGTCAGCTACAATGTTTTCTTCTTTTGGCAATGGATATGAGATTACAAGTTCTTTTGTTGGACGAGTTTCTTTGTTTGCAGAAATTGAGATATTATCCTGACCAGTTTCAAGCTCAACCTGACTACTTTTGTCTAGTTTGTTTGCATCAACCCATTCCTTTGGGAGTGATACTAAGATGCTACTTCCAATTCTTTGTAGGCGTCTAACAAATTTAGTCAATTTATACTAATTTAATTAATTTAAGCCATATTCTTATATTTTGTGTAAAATTTAAACCCAGATCATGAAGGGAGTAGCATTTTGTCCTGCACACATTACAGGTTTCTTCAAGGCTCACTTGGAAAATAATCAGGAAAAATTAGAAAATCTAGGTTCAATGGGGGCAGGATTTTCAATAAGACAAGGTGTTACAACCAAAGTAACAATTGATAAAAAAAATAATCACGATTCAAATTTCAAAATCATAACAAAAGGATATCAATCAGATAAAACAGATGTTTCAGAATTTGTATTAAATGAATTTCTAAAGATTGGAAACTTTGAAGATAAATTCTTTAACATTGAACATGAAATTTCAATTCCGGTTGGATATGGTTTAGGTTCTAGTAGTGCTGTTGCATTATCATTATCATTTGCGTTAGATCAAGCTCTTAATACAAAATTAGACAAAAACACAATTGGACAAATTGCACATAATGCAGAAGTTAATTGTAAAACAGGATTAGGAGATGTTTTAGCATCATTTCATGGAGGATTTGAAGTTCGTGTAAAACCGGGAGCTCCAGGAATTGGAACAGTTGAAAAAATTTCTACAGATAAAATTTCAGTTATAATGATTTGTTTTTCTCCAATTTCAACTAACAAATTCATCAAAGAAAGACTTTCTCAGATTAACGGACTGGGTGGAAAAATGGTTAACAGATTATTAGAATCAAAAGATTATCAACACTTTCAAGATATGTCACTAGAATTTGCAAAATATGTAGATGTAATGACACCTAGAATGCAGAAAATAGTAAATGAATTAACTCAAAATGATATCAAATGTGGAATTGCACTTTTTGGAGAAACAATTTTTTCAATGATTCCAAAAGAAGATGAAAGTAAAGTTTTAAAAATTTTAGAAAAATATTCTGATGGAGTAATAATTAATTCAGAATTAGACAATATTGGAGCAAGAGTTCTAAATAATTAATTGAAGTCTGATGACATTAATTCCAAAGTCACATCCAAGGGCAAAGTCACTTTTAATTCGTGAAAAGTTAGTTAGTGGTTTTGACAATGGGTTAGTGGCAAAAGAGGGACTTTTGGCTCAAGGACGAGGAGAAGCATTTGACTATTTACTTGGAGAAAAAACAAACCAGGCTGCAAAACGTGCCATAAAGGCAGCAGCTGCACAGTTACTCCAGGCTCAAAAACCAGTTATCTCAGTTAATGGAAATGTTGCAGCCTTGTGTCCAAAGGAGATTATTAGATTATCAAAGCAGATCAAGGCAAAACTAGAGGTAAATCTATTCTATACAAATGAAAAGAGAAAACAAGCAATCATCAAAACTCTCAAAAAAAATGGAGTAAAAGAGATTCTAGGTACAAATTCAGCAAATTCAACAAAATTACCAGGAATTGATTCAGCACGAAGAATTGTAGATAAAGACGGAATTTTTGCAGCTGATGTTGTCGTTGTTCCTCTAGAAGATGGTGATAGAACTATGGCATTAAGAAATGCAGGAAAAACAGTCATAACATTTGATCTAAATCCACTTTCACGAACTTCACAAACTGCCAATATTACAATTGTAGATAATGTGACACGAGCAATAGAATTACTAATTTCTGAATCCAAAAAGCTAACAAAAAGAAATGAAAAGAGTCTTGAAAAAATAATTTCAGATTTTGATAACAAGAAAAATCTAACTGAAAATGTAATTCAAATTAAAAATAATCTAACAAGGAGGGCAAGAGTTGCATAAATCAGTACAAGATATTGTAAATATGAAAAAAGGAAAAAAGAAAGTTTCAGTAATTACAGGTTATGATTACACATTAGCATCACTGTGTGACAAGGCAGGCATTGATGTCTTGTTAGTTGGAGATAGTGCAGGAATGGTAATGCTTGGGTATGAGAATACAATTCCTGTAACAATGGATCAAATGTGTATGTTCACTGAGGCAGTTAGCAGAGCACGAAACAATGCATTACTAGTTGCAGATTTACCATTCATGTCATATCAAGCAAGTATAGAAGATGCGATAAACAACTCAGGTAAGTTAATCAAAGCAGGAGCTGATGCTGTAAAGTTAGAAGGTGGTTCAATTATGGCTGAAACAATTAGTGCAATTGTTGATGTTGGAATCCCTGTGATGGGACATATTGGATTACAACCACAAACAACAATGCTTTCACAAGGTTACAAAGTACAAGGAAGAACAAAAGATTCTGCAATGCAGTTAATTCAAGATGCAAAGGAGCTTGAAGAAGCAGGAGTGTTCAGTATTGCATTAGAGATGGTAAGTCATGAAGTTGCACAAATAATTTCTGAAACTGTAAGTGCTCCTACAATTGGAATTGGTTCAGGAGTAAATTGTGATGGACAAGTACTAGTGGTTCAAGATTTGCTTGGAATGTACGATAAGATAAAACCAAAATTTGCAAAAAGATACATGAATCTATCTGAAGACATTGTAAAATCCCTTGAAGACTACAAAAATGACGTAGAATCAAACACATTTCCTGCAGAAGAAAATTGGTTTTCAATGGATCCTGAAGAACTAAAAAAATTACGTGAGCAGATTGGCAGCTAAAAAGAAAGTAAATGATCATCCATCATTGGATATTGTTTCATCACATGGTGTGGAACTAACAGGCAAAAAAATTGTGTTATGTGTGGCTGGAAGTGTTGCAGCATACAAAGCAATAGAGCTTGCAAGACTGCTTATGAGACATGGAGCAGATGTGACATGTGTAGCAAGTGGGGCAGTAACAAAATTGATTCAGCCTGATTATTTCAAATGGGCTACAGGAAACGATGTAATTACAAAACTTACAGGCAAATTAGAGCACATAAAATTGGCTGATTACAATCAATCAGACCTAGTAATTGTATATCCAGCTACTGCAAATACATTAGGAAAACTTGCAAATGGTATTGATGATACTCCAATTTCAACAGTTCTAACTGTAGGATTTGGCTCTAAAATCCCAATTTTGATGTGCTTGGCAATGCACGAGTCAATGTATGACAATTCAGCTGTAAAAAAGAACATAGAGTTTCTAAAAAACAAAATTCAGTTCCTTTCTCCACAAATGATTGAAGGAAAAGCTAAAGCGCCAGAACCTGAAGATGTTTTAGACTTTGTTCTAAAGAAATTTGGTTTCTCATCTACATTACAAAATAAAAAAGTGCTAATGACTGCAGGGCCTACAATAGAATACATTGATCCAGTTAGAGTAATAACAAATCTTAGTTCAGGAAAAACAGGTGTGTTGTTAGCTTCAGAATTAATTTCAGCTGGAGCTAAAGTCACTTTAATTTATGGACCAGGAAATGAAGAACCACCAAAAGGTGCCAAGATAATCAACGTTACAACAAACAAAGAGATGTTAGATGCAACAAAAAAAGAACTAAAGAAAAAATATGACATTGTGATTATGGCAGCAGCTGCATCAGACTATACTCCTGAAAAACCAACAAAATCCAAAATAAAGAGTAACAAAAAAGCACTCACAATTAGGCTCAAAAAAGCACCAAAAATCATAGATCAGGTAAAAAAATCTCAAAAAAATACTATACTAGTAGGATTCAAGGCAGAAACCAATCTATCAAAATCTGCCCTTATCAAATCAGCTAAAACAAAACTAAAAGAATCTAATGCAGATATAATCATTGCAAATGATATTGGTACAAAATACCAAAAGAATCCAAACAACAATCAAATCATAATTGTTGATGAGAAAAACACTATAACATCAGGATGGAAGAAAAAAGAGAAGATTGTAAAAATAATTAGAAAAGAGATTGAAAAGAAAATAAGATGAAAAATTCAGAGTTACGAAAACTGATATCACAGTACAAAGAAATTAAAAACAAACAAACAAACATACAGATAGTTTCAAGTTGGCAGAAAAATTAAAAGAAATAGAACATAGATATTTTCATGAGACGGGAAGAACATTAAAATCAGATCTAAAAGAGTTTAAAGAAAATTGAAAGTCAAACCATTTGATTATAAAAAACGAAACATGGCAGTTTGGAATGAAGTTGCACCAAGATATCATAAAAGATGGGCAACAGCAAAAAGAGGACCATTTCAGAGTACAAAAAAACTAGTAGAGTTAATTGATGTCAAAAAAGGAGATCATATTCTTGATGTTGCAAGTGGAACAGGTGTTGTTACAAAATTATTAAATCAAAAAGTAGGAAAATCAGGATTTGTAGTAGGTGCAGACACTGCAACTACTGCAATCAAAGTTGCAAAAAAATGGAATAAAAAATCTCCTAATCTATTATTTGTAAATGCAGATGCTGAAAATTTCTCATTCAAAGAAAAATTTGACATTATTACATGTCAGTATGCATTGTTTTTTTTCCCAAATGCCCAAAAGGCTCTAAAAAACATGAAAAATAGCCTCAAAGAATCAGGTAAGTTAGGATTATCCGTGCATGGACATCCAGACAGAGTCCCATATTTTGATAGTATTTTTGAGGCAGTTACTCAGTTTATTCCAAATTACGTTCCACCTGGAACTCCTGATTTTGATAGATTTGGAACCAAAAAAGCACTTAGAGATGAGATAAAAAAAGCAGGTTTTAGAAAAATCACAGTAAAGGATTACAACTTCCCATACAGTCCAGGTACTTTTGATCAATACTGGAGTAATTATCTTAGATATGTAGCAAAGCCAATTAAAGAAAAACTAGATTTACTTGAAAGATCTCAACGAAAAGAACTCAAAGAGAGGGTAAAAGAAAACACAAAACCTTACACAAAAAAGAATGGAATAATTCAATTTCCTTGGGAAGTTTTAATTTTAACAGCAAAACACTAGAAAAAGGAGAAAAAATGGCCAAAGATAAGAAAAAAGATGAAGTAGAGAAACCAAAAAAATCAGGTTTACAGGCATTTCTTAAAAAAAGAGCACCGTTCTATCTTGCTGCCGTTGCATTAATTGTAATTTCAGCTCAAAGTGTATTATCAGAGAAAAATTTTGAGAACAGTCTACCAGAATTTTCAGGAGAAGAACAAATAGCTGTAGACACTTTATTGAACTATAATGCAGGAGTAGAATCCAAATTAACTGTAAAAGAAGTGATCAAAAATCAAATAGATGAAGAATATCCAGATGAAAAAATCTATGGACACAAGAAAACTGTTCTAGACTTGTCAGTTACAAATGTAAATTCAGATGAGTATAATGTTATTTTGAATTTCAAATCATACAAGGGAGATATGAATTTTGATTGGAATGTTAACGTAAATTCTCAAGAGATTACATCAAACAATCCAGATTCAAAGCATGTAATTGATGTAGTTACATTTTCCTAGGCTCAAATTGTGATTAAATCTTTAGTGAATTTGTGCATAACAATAGGTCTTTCCTTTACAATCAAAGAATCTTCTATTCGTATTCCAAATTTATTTTCGATATAGATTCCAGGTTCTACAGTAATTGCCATATTTTCTTTAAGTTTTGTGTCACTCCTGTATGAAACAGTAGGAAGTTCGTGAACTTCCAATCCAATTCCATGACCAGTTGAATGAATAAAGTATTGTCCATAATTTTTATCATCAATGTATTTTCTGCATGCAAAATCAACATCCTTACAATTTGCATTTGGTTTTACAGCTTTTAATCCAAGTTTTTGAGATTCTTTAACAATTTCATATGCTTCTTTAGTTTGCGATGAAACATTTCCTATTGCAAATGTTCTTGTTGCATCAGAAACATATCCTTTGTATCTTAGTGTAAGATCAGTTACAACAAGATCACCTTTTTTGAACTTCCTTTGTGTTACTTGAGCATGAGGCAATGCACCATTGGGGCCTCCAGCGATAATTAGAGGATTCAGAGTAGATTTGTATCCAGTATCAAACATTTGTTGCTCCATTGCATAAGTCATCAAAATTGTTTGTAATTCTGACTCTTTTTGGCCCACTTTGATCTTTTTTGAACAGGTTTCAAACATTTCATCAATGATTTTGGATGCTTTTTTGAGGATTTTGATCTCATTTTCGTCTTTGATTATACGAGCGTTGTAAAATGGTTCTGTAGAGGATTTTATTTTTGGAATAGATTTTTTCAAAGATGTCATTATAGAGTAATTTTGGCAATCAGTACAAACGCGATTTTTCTTTATTTTCTTTACAAGCGAAGTTACAAGACCAGTTCCACGTTCTGCTGTAATTACATCACAGTCTTCAGATTCATCTTTTGCTCTTCCAACCTCAAGTTCAGGTGCAATAATGGTGGTTTTGCCATTTTTTTCTAACAGGCCTATTGCTTCGCCCCAAAACCCAGTCATGTAAAAGAGGTTTTCAGGCTCAAAAGTAACTAATGTATCACAACCGATCTTTTGGGCGTGTTTTAGTAGATTTTTTCTACGTTGTTTCACACACAAAAAACACTTGTTTCTCAATTTATGTATGATGCAAAGTTTGTATATGGAAATT
This sequence comes from Nitrosopumilus maritimus SCM1, assembly GCF_000018465.1. Classification (NCBI taxonomy): domain Archaea; kingdom Thermoproteati; phylum Nitrososphaerota; class Nitrososphaeria; order Nitrosopumilales; family Nitrosopumilaceae; genus Nitrosopumilus; species Nitrosopumilus maritimus. The sequence goes on from NC_010085.1 coordinate 1,581,808, forward strand.
CAGCCTAGATCGCTGTGACTGAAGAAAAAGAGAAGAAAAAAGTTGTTGCATTATTGTCTGGAGGTCTAGACAGTCAGCTTGCTGTTAGAATGATGCAAGAGCAAGGATTTGATGTCTCTGCAGTTGCAATAAAGACTCCATTTTGTGATTTTGATTGTGGAAGAGGTTGTGGATTTGAAATTAGAGAGAGAGCAGATGATCTTAATGTAAATTTGAAGACAGTATATCTTGGTGATGAATATATCGAGATGCTAAAAAATCCAAAACACGGAATCGGTGCTGGATTTAATCCATGTATTGATTGCAGAGCTATGATGTTTGATGCTGCAAAAAAACACATGGAAGAGATCGGAGCAGAATTTATTGTATCAGGAGAAGTGTTAGGGCAACGCCCAATGAGTCAACATAGACCTGCATTAAGAACTATTGAAAAAGAATCAGATCTTGTAGGAAAAATTGTTAGACCATTATCTGCTGCATTGTTACCAGAAACAATTCCTGAAAAAGAAGGATTGATCAAAAGAGAAAATCTTGGAATGATAAGAGGTAGAACAAGAAGGAACCAATTAGACATGGCAAAACAATATGGAATTGAAAACCCTCCCAATGCAGGAGGAGGTTGTTTGTTAACAGAACCACAATTTGGAATTAAAGCTAAAGATCTTTTTAATCATGTTGAAAATCCAACAATCAACGATATTGATTTGTTAAAAATTGGAAGGCATTTCAGATTAGACGAAGAAACAAAATTTGTTGTTGGTAGAAACAAAGATGAAAATGAAATGATCAAAGCAATAGCATTACCAAATGATATTTTACTTGAAGCAAAAGATCATGTTGGACCAACATCAATTCTAAGAGGTAAAAATGCAAAAGATCATACAAAATTTGCAGCAGCTGTAACTCTAAGATATTCAGATGCTCCAAAAAACCAATCAGAAATTGTTTTGGTAAAAAATGGAGACGATAGTGAAGAAATTAGTGCTAAAAGCATAGAAGAAGAAGATTACATAAAATTTAGAATTTAGGCGTAAATTTTTTAAAAAATTAGTTAAAACTAAGGAAGAGTTTTTGAGGGAGTAGATCGCATTTTCAGTTAGAATGCAAAAACAAGAAAATACGACATTTCTAAAGGCTATCACCATTAGAGATATCAGTGATGTACATTCGATTAAAGAAGATATCAAAAAAGATATGATTTTGATTCTTAGAGTTACACCATTAGCACAAAAAGATGTAGATCAGCTTCGTAAAGTTGTTGAAGAATTGTATTCTATTGCAAAAACTGCTGGTGCAGATATTGCAAGATTGGGTGAAGAAAGAATTATTGTTGCACCAGCTAACATAAAGATCTGGAAACCAGAGTACGATCTAAAATAATTTTATTGCTTCTTGAATTTGAGGATAATGAGCAGGAACTCTATGCATTCTTCTAATATTCATAGCAAGATTTTCTGATTTCTTTCGTTCACCATGGTTAACTAGGACTCTTCGTAATTTTGGTCTTAGTCTTTGTACAAAGGACATTAGTTGGTTGTAATCACTATGTCCACTAAATCCATCTAGCTTCTCTACTCCACAGTTGATCGTTACAACTTCAACCTTACCATCTTTTCCTAACATTGTTGCTTGTTTAGAACCATCAAGTACTCTTCTTCCCAAAGTTCCGTTTACTTGATAAGACACAAAGAGAACTTTGCTCTTTTTATCAGGTGCAATATTTTTGAAATATTCTAAAACAGGTCCACCTTCTAGCATTCCAGATGTTGCCAAGATTATACAAGGGGAGTCTTCTCTCATTGGTTCTTCTCTAGCATCTGCGTGCTCAATATTTGTGAAATATTCAGAATCAAATGGATTATCATCAGTTTCAAGAATTTTTTGTTTTAGTTCACGTGCAAGATATTCAGGATATGATTCATGGATTGCAGAAGCTTCAGAAATCATTCCTTCAGTAAATACTGGAGCCTCAATCATCTCACCAGACTTCATATAATGATCAATTACCATCATGATTTCTTGTGCACGACCAACTGCTGGAATAGGGATTAAAACTTTGCCGCCATCTGCAAGAGTGTTATTTACAGCATTAATGAAAGCAGACTCAACTTCCTGTCTACTAGGTTGAATGTCTTCTTTAAGACCATACGTACTTTCTATGAGTAATGTCTCTACTCTAGGGAAATTCCAACTAGCAGCTTCAAACAAAATGCTTTTTCCAAATTTGATATCACCAGAATAAACAAAGTTGTGATCACCATTTCCAATATGAAAGTGACATAATGCAGAACCAAGAATGTGACCTGCATTTGCAAGAACTAATTTAATGTCAGGAGAAATATCAGTTACAGTTCCATATGGCAAAGTAATTGTTTGTCTCATAATTTGTTTGACATCACGTTCAGAATAGATTGGAGTTCTTCCTTGAGCTGCTGCAACTTTGATTGCATCTAACTGAATAAGATTCATCATAGGTAGTGTTGGTTCGGTACAATAGATTGGTCCTTTGTATCCATATTTACACAATGTAGGCAAAAATCCAGTATGATCCAAGTGTGCATGACCAATAACTACAGCATCAAGATCATCTAGTGTGAGATTCAAAGAGTCCAATCTAGGAAATGCATCCATTGGAGAACGTGCTCCAGGATTTATTCCACAATCAATGAGTATCTTACTTTCAGGAGTAGACAGCAATAATGAAGATCGTCCAACTTGACCAAATCCACCAAGTGTATAAAGTGAAACTTCTGTTCTTTGGGTTAATCTAGGTCTGAAAATTTCATCTCCAACTTGTTTTAGTTGTTTACTTCTTTCAGTAGAGGCTTGTTTGAGAGTTGCATTGATTGTTTGAATAGTACGGGAAGGGACAGTTGTAGCCTTTCTTACACGTATTTTCCAGCCTGTTTTTTCAGTTACTTCAGCATGATTGAATTCTTTTGCATTTCTTTGTAATAACCAAGGTCGTTTTGCTTCAATTGAAACTTCACCTGTTGCAGTATCAAATAGAGTATTCTGTAATTTTGCATCTTCTGGAACCAAACTTGCAATAATTTTTCGGGCATCATCTTCAGGTTTTCTAATTGATTCATCAGTTCTAACAACGATTCGTTTTTTGATTACACTTACAAGATTTGAAATCGTTTCATTATTTTCCATTAGATAACGAGGAGCGTTTGTGTAAAGTGCAATTCGTGGTCCTTCGTACTCAATTTTTGTAACATTAGCTTCTTTAGGTATACTTTGCAGTATGGTGGCCATTATATTCTGGCTGCTAGGAGGTAATTCTTTTTGTTGTTGTTTTCTTTGCATTAAATCACTAAAGTTCAATGACTGCTTTCTTTTGTTCTTCAGTCAAAAGACGGAATCCGTCTTTATCCATAATTGCGATGTTAATTCCATCGCCGGTACCAATGTTTCTAACTATTGCTGCTTTTACAGCTCGTAAAGCAATTTTTTTTGCTTCTTCAACTGTAAGATCTTCTCTGTATTCTTCTTCAAGTAGACCATAGGCCACTGGTGAACCGCTACCAGTTGTAACATATGCTTTCTTTTCAACAGAGCCAAACATGTCAATGTTAAACAATGCAGGGCCTTCTGCATCATAACCGCCAACTAAGATATCAGCCATAAATGGATAGCCTCTATTTTGATGGAAGATTAATGAACAAAGTCTTGCAAGTGAATGGATTGAGATTGGTCCATGTTTTTCAACTCTATGAAGATTAGAATGATAACGTAAAATATCAACAATGTTTTGGGCGTCTGCAACACCACCAGCAAGAGTTAACCCTGCATGGTCATCAATTTTTTGAATTTTCATGGTGTTATTGTTTGCAATAAAGTATCCAGCACTTGCTCTCATATCTGCACATAAAACGACACCGTCTTTTGCCTTGATACCTACAGTGGTTGTCCCGTGCAGAATTTTTTCTTCGACATTATTTGACAAAAAATACACCTATTAAGATAAAGTAAATGGCATTTCACCCTTTTAAATAACTTTTTGATCTCTGGAAATCATAAATAATGACAAAAAATCAAGATCGCATGAAATCACATACAATGGAATTGCCTAGGCAGATTGTTGTGGGAGAGAAGAACATAAATGAATTTGGAGAGTTTTTGCATAATTTAACTAAACCAAAAAAAGTTTCTCTTATTTCAGGAATACATGTAAAAAAAGTTCTTAGACAAAGAATTGAAAAATCATTGAAAACAAAAAGAATCAAGTTTGTGTGGCATACATCAAAAGATAATCAAATTAGTACTCTAAACAGAATTGAAAAAGAAGTAAAAAAAGATCGTAGTGATATGATTGCAGGGATTGGTGGTGGAAGATCTGTTGATACTGCAAAATTAATTTCTTTTAATTTAGATATTCCATTTGTTAGTGTACCAACTGCTGCATCACATGATGGAGTTTCAAGTCCATTTGTTTCAGTTAAAAGTGATAAACCACATTCAATTGTTGCAACGGCTCCACTAGGGGTTTTTGTAGACATAGATATTATCAAAAAAGCACCATCAAGATTACTTGCTAGTGGTTGTGGAGATTTGGTGGCAAATATCATTGCTGTAAAGGATTGGCAACTAGGTCATCAAAAGACTGGAGAATATTATGGAACTTATTCAGCAGAATTGGCTATGATGAGTGCTATGATGGTACTAGATAATTCAAGTAAATACGCAAAAAATGGATTAGATGCAAGAGTGATTGTTGAAGCTCTAATTAGTGCAGGAGTTGCATCATGTATTGCAGGAAGTAGCAGACCATGTTCTGGTGCTGAGCATCTATTTTCACATGCATTAGATAAAATTGCACCAGGAAAGGGATTACATGGAGAAAAATGCGGAATAGGTTCCATTATGATTGCAAAACTACAAGGACAAGATTGGAAAAAAATTGTTAAGACGTTAAAAGATGTGGGAGCGCCAACTACTGCAAAACAAATTGGTTTAACTGAAGATCAAATTATCGATGCTTTAATTATTGCACAAGACTTGAGGCCTGAAAGATATACAATTCTAAAAGAAGTAGAGATGACAGACAGAAAGGCAAAAAGTCTTGCAAAGAGTACTAAAGTGATTTAGTTTAAGCAGCCTTTTGTTCAGGTGCTTTTTCTTTTGTTTCAGGTTTCTTTTCTTTAGTTTGTTTGTTAACATGAGTTTCAACAAAGTTTACTTTTTCCAAAGTAGGAACAAATTTGAAGATGTCTAATTGAATAAAGTGCTTCATAATTTGTAAACCATCTGCACGAAGAATTTCTTCAGGAATGGTTATGCTTACTTCTTTATCTTTCAAATCAAATGAAATTTTTGAGTCCTCTACTGGAAGTCTATTTTTTAGAATTCCATCAACTTTATCATTTGGAGAATCAAGTGATTTGAGAACATTTACATCAAAAAGAATTGTTTTTCCTGCATATCTGTGATTATAATCAATCTGAACTCTTCCTGAACCAATAAAACGAATTATTCCACGTTTATTATCAACTTCAATAGTATCACCAACTGAAACTTTTTCTGCATCTTCACCTAGTTTTCTAATTGGAATCATTCTGACTTTACCAGAATCTCTTTCACCAAATCCTTTCTCAGGTGTAACTTCAACTGTAAGTTTGTCACCTACAGCTGTTTTTGCAAGAGCCTCATCAAGCCCTTTTAGAACTGGATATGAAACTTCGCCAATTGAAACTAGTTTTGGCTGATACTTGACATTTTGCTCATGAATAGAATATTTTTTTGCATCCTCTTCGAGAGTTGTATCAAATACTTCTTCACTATCTTTGACCTTAGCTGTATAATCAACTAGGATTAGTGAACCTTTATCGAAAGTCAATGTGATCGGTCTCGAATTTCCTTATATTAAGTTAACAGGATTTTAGAGAGACTTTAGTTTTTCTTCAGCAGTCTTTAGTCCTGCTTGAGCATCTACTTCATATCCCATCATTGCTAATGTTGATGAAATTGCAGAGATTGTTCTCATTACATGATATGGACTAACTTCACCCATACATCCAACTCTAAACACTTTACCTTTGAGATTTCCAAATCCGCCTGCAACAAGAACTTTGAATTTGTTTGCAAGTGTATTTCTAAATATCTTGTCTTCAAGACCATCAAGATAGTTTAGTGCAACAATAGAGATTGAACGATCTTCTTCTTTTGCAAATGGAGATAATCCCATAGCACTAAGTCCAGAGTATAATGCATCTGAACAAACTTTGTGTCTGGTGAATACATTTTGTAGTCCTTCTTCAAGTAAAATTGCTAATGCTTCTCTGTATGCATAAAGTAAAGGTAATGCTGGTGTGAAAGGAGTGTGTTTTTCCTCATCATAATATTTGAAGTATCTTGCTAGATTGAAATACATTGTATTTGGTGGGTTTTCTTGCATGTATTTTTTAGCTCTTGGACTAACAGAGATTGGAGAAATTCCTGGAGGAGCTGCAATTGCTTTTTGTGCTCCAGTCATACATACATCAACACCCCATTTATCAACTGGAAGTGGCGCTCCTCCTAAGAGTGATACAGAGTCTACTACATAGAAAGCATCATTTCTTGAGGTTAAGTCAGATATTCTATCAAGATAGTTTACCATTGTTCCTGTTGAAGTTTCATTATGAACAACATAGAATGCCTTAACATCTTTGTTATTGTCAAATGCTTCTTTTACTTGATCAAAAGTTGCATTTTGTCCTGGAGGAGTTTCAAGTTTTACAACGTTTGCTCCTTGACCTTCAATTAATTGAGATAGTCTATTACTAAATTCACCGTTTACTGGAATGATTACTTTATCGCCTTTCTTAACTAAATTAACAACACCGGCTTCAACTGCACCAGTTCCAGATGCGGACAATGCTACAATATCATTTTTAGTTTCAAAGACTTGTTGAGTTTTGTCAACTACATCAGTGTATAATTCAACAAAATCATCACTTCTGTGGTTGATGATTGGTGCTAACATTGCTCTCATAACGCGATTAGGTACGTTTGTTGGTCCTGGAAGCATTGAAAGATATTCCATGTGTTATCTACCAGTCAGTACTATACGGGGTTTATTTATAATTAGAGATTTTTTAGACGTTCTTTGGCATTATTAGATATCAAAAAATTTTCTGTGCCTTTGGGAACTAGTGCATTCCAATTCTGATCGCTAATTATCAAATCCCTGACATTTGTTCCAGATAATTCGTCTCTTTTCAAAAAAGGAATTGACAGTACTTGGACATCTCGTTTTGAATACAGATGATTAGTTAATTCATCATTTGAAAACACAATATCAAAATCTGGAACTATGGCATCTATTTTTTTAATCCATCTTACATGATTATCCAAGTCAGGAATGAAATAGATTGAAATTTTTTCTTTCATGGAATCATCTATTGATGATAGAATCATTTCTTTACGTTCTTCAGCTGAGAAAGGATTATTCTTTTCAGTAGGTTTGTTTGAACTTCCCAAACCTAGCCATAATTTATCAACTTTTGATAAAGCAAATCGTAATGCTTCAAGATGACCCAAATGGAAAGGTTGGAATCGTCCTATTAGTAATCCATTCATACAAAAGAATAGAAAATTTCTTTTTTAAAAAACTATCATAAAGAGTCGTATAAAGAAGGAATCATGGATTTTTTAAAAATTAATGGAGCACATGGTGAAGGAGGAGGACAAATAATTCGTTCTGCAATTACTCTTTCATGTATTACAAAACAACCAATTCACATTGAGAATATTAGGAAAAATAGAAAAGTTTCTGGATTAAAACCTCAACATCTTACAGCAATTAAAATTCTAAAAAAAATTTCAGATTGTAAAGTAATTGGTGATGAAATTGGTTCTACGGAATTAAAATTCATTCCAGGAGAAATTAAAAGTTCAAAATTATCTGAAGATGTAGGAACAGCAGGAAGTATTTCACTAATTTTACAAGTTTTAATTCCAATAGTAGCAATATCACAAAAGAATCTTGAGATTTCAATCAAAGGTGGTACAGATGTACAATGGAGTCCAACAATGTTCTATACACAACATATTTTGAGAGAAGTATATTCAAGAATGGGGATTAATTTTTCATTTGAATTAAAGAAGAGGGGATACTATCCAAAAGGAAATGGAGAAGTTAATTTAGAAATTAATCCATCAAACGTTAAAGCAATTTCATTATCAAAAAGAAAAACAAATCGGGTAAAAATTCTATGTACATTTTCAAAAATTCCAAATGAAAAAATTGAAAGTGAAATTAAAAAAATTAAAGAAAAACTAAATGAAAGTTTTGTTGTTGACGTAGAAATCAAAGAAGAAGCATTAGACTCTGGTGCGTCTTTATTAGTTTACAGTATTGATGAGAATTCAATTATAGGAATTGATTCATTATTTGATAAAAAAATAGAGAGTTTTGACGTAGATCTTGATGGATTTTTAGAAGATATAGCAGTGGATGAGAATCTGGCAGACATGATTGTAGTTCCAGCAAGTGTGGCCAAAGGCAAGACAATCTTTCAAGTCAAAAAAATTACAAAACACTTGGAAACCAACTTGTTTGTAACATCAAAAATTTCTGGTTGCAAATATGGAATAGGCAAATTACCTAATGGTTTTGAAGTAATTATTGAAGGAACATCATACTCCAGCATCAAGTAATGCTGCAAAGAATAGTATTGCTACAGATAGAACTACAGTAATTTCTCCAAGAATAATGATTTTTTTTCTTAATTTTTGAATTTGAGGTTCAGGCATTTGGTTTGACATTATTTTATCTTCAACATCTTTTCGAATTACTCGAACATGAACAATGTATGTAATAATTAGTGCAATTACAAGAAGTATCTTGATTATAAGAAAAGTTCCATAACTTGTTGCAACAAGAAGTTCTGGTTTACTTAGTAACACATGAGAACTATACAATCCTGTTGCCATCAAAATAATTAATGAAGGGACAGCTACTTTGTTAAATCGTCTTCCAACACGAATCATAATTTGCATTCTTTCTTCAATTGAGTTTGTCATAGTTTTGAGAAGAGGAGAAAAAACTATTCCAATGAATAATGATCCACCTACCCAAATTGCAGCTGCAACAAGATGAATCCAAGTAAGAATTGCTTGCTCTATTGCTGCCATAGTTTATCATATTTTGAATGAAATATTATGTATTTGGATCTTGACAACCTTTTTTAGTTGTACGTAATTTGATAGATTGAAATGGCACTTCAGAGCAGAATGACAGTCTATGTTGCAATAGCAGGAGTTCTTGCCTTGATGGGAGGAATTGTATTCTATGCTAGTTTAGATAATGCTCAGTTAGAACAAGCAGAGATTGAATTGTTTAGTGTTGAATTGATAGATGTAGATAATGTAAAAAATCAAGCAAAGTTTGATGTTACATTTCTTGTAAAAAATCCAAGTGATAAAGCATTTACTGTCGGAGTAATTGATTATCAACTTTTTACTGATGGAGTTGAATTGGGTTCGGGTCAATATTCTGCAATGGATGTTGCATTACCAGGAAGAGCAGTATTTTCTTCAGGGGATCAAATACCATTGAAGAGCATATTTGTATTAACAAAATCAGAAACTAGTCCAGAAATTTACGAAGATATGATAAATGAAAGAATCAATAGTTTTTCTGCTGAGGGTATGCTCACTACTCAGACTTCGTGGAGTACTATTGACAAAGAATTCAGTACTGGTTTTTAATTAAAAAGTGGGCCGAGAGAGATTCGAACTCACGATCACCGCCGTGTCGAGGCGGTATCCTAACCAGCTAGACTACCGGCCCATTGAAATACAAAACTAAATTGTGGCATTATTAACGTTTAACAAAAGAAAGGATGAATAAAAAGAAGAAAGGCGTGAATTAGTTGGAAGATAATTTTACTGAAGAAGAGAAAAAAGGATTCTACAAGGCAATTTATTCAAGAAGGGATGTAAGGTCTCATTTTACATCAAGGCCTATTGAAGATGAGGTTCTCTCAAAAATTCTTCATGCAGCACATCATGCACCATCTGTAGGATTCTCACAGCCATGGAATTTCATTCTGATAAAAGATATTGAAACAAAAAAGAAGATTAAAGCATCATTTGAAGAAGAAAAGAATCGTTCATCACAATTAGTAGAGGAGCCAAAGAGATCAAAGTATCTTTCATTCAAACTAGAAGGAATTTTAGAATCCCCGGTAAATTTGTGTGTAACATATGATCCATCAAAATTTGGCCCATTTGTGATAGGCAGATCCAGCATACCAGAAGCAGGATTGTATAGTGTATGTTGCGCAATTCAAAATTTATGGTTATCAGCCAGAACAGAAGGAATTGGTCTTGGATGGGTAAGCATTTTATCAAATGAAACACTAAAAGAAAATTTAGAATTACCAGAACATGTTGTTCCTGTAGCGTATTTGTGTTTAGGATATGTAGATGACTTTGCAGAAAAACCAGATCTTGAAACTGCTGGTTGGTTACCAAGACTTGATCTAAAAGACGTAGTATACTTTGAAAAATGGAATGACCAACAAAACGAAAGTTGGAACAGTATTCAAAAAATGATCAAAGAAAATCTTGACTACGCTTAAATAATTAAGAATGTTTTTTTTGCTGGGCTTGTGGCGCAGAGTCAATTTGACGCGAAACATGGATAGCGTGGTAGCCTCCTAAGTTACAGGTCGAGGGATCGAAGCCCTCCAAGCCCGTTTTGTTTTTTGTTCTAGAAATTTAAATAGAAAAAAGATTGGCTCTAGTTATGAAAGTTGTAGTAATTTCTGGTAGTCCAAGAAAAAATGCAAATACACAGATTATAATGAAATATGTTTACGAATACACAAAATCAAAGAATCAAGATGTTAAACTCATCAATTTATCTGACGGACAAATTGAATGCTATAGAGGTCCTGAAGAAGAATATAATCAAGCAACAAAAGATGCTGCTAAAGACATTATGGAGGCAGATGTATGGCTAATTGGTTCCCCAATTTACAATTCATTTTTCAGTTCTGCGCTCAAAAACTTGTTTGAATATATCAATTACAAGGAAACTGCAGGAAAGGTTGCAGGAATGGCAATTTTGGCTGCAGGAAATATAGGGTTCATTGATGTTCAAACATTAATCACTCAGTTATTGTCATACTTCAGAGTAATCACAAATCCAAAAGCCGTTTTCTTAACTACAGAATCAATAAATGAAAATAATATTTCAGAAGATGGACAAACTAGACTAAAAGAAATGGTTGATGAGACTTTGAAAATGGCAGAAAAACTAGAAGATTAATCAATATGATTTTTAAAATATATAAATTCTAACATGGAAAAAATTTCAAATGTTTTTTGAATTATATAGATTTTAAAATATTGAAAATTTATTTGATAAAATTCTAAAAATTATCAAATCCAACATGAACATACTTATTAAAAATTAATTTTGGATTTAAGATATCTCTGAGTTTTCCAAATATTACATTGAAAAACTGTAAAAGTCAAATACTAACAATAACTAGAAAATATACAATTGAGTAACAAAAAAGATCCCACAGAACTATGTTCATGTAAATGTCATTATGGGGGAGCAGAAAGTTGTCCAGATTGTAAGAATAATCATGGAATTGTTTGTTCCCATTGTAAAGAATAGATTATTTCTTTTTTGATGCTAACATTTTCAAATTAGCTAATTCAGTTTTTAATGATTCAATCTGTACAAGAGTTTGTAGATTAGAAATTTCTTGATTTAATCTTTCAATTTCACTGTCTTTTAGTTTTACAGTTTCTTTTAGATTGTTTAATTCAGAAGATAATTCAGTTTGAACTTGTTTAATTTCTGAAAGACTTACTTGTGTACCAGTTGTTGTGGTTTGAACTGTTTGTGCGTTACTCAAGCTTTTTTTTTCGCTGTGATGGGCATGTTTATGCATGTAGTCTGTACTTTTTTGAGATATCCAGCAAGTAAATACCAGGAACCACATAATTGGGACTGCCATAATGAATACAAAGTTCAGTATTGGGGCAAAGTCTACAAAGTATGGCCAAAGTGCAGTCAATATTGCTGCAAACACAGCAGTTACAACTGTAGCCAAATGGTTTCCTAAATATCCCATAAATGATTTGAAAAATTCATTGTTTATAATAGTAATGGTGAAATTCAGAGAATAATAATAATTAAAAAGAAAAAAGAGCCGAATTTACTCGTCTTCTTCAGAAGCAGTTGTTGCTTTAGGCATATCAGATTGTAGGATTTGGATTTTTTGTAATAATTCAGTTCTTAGATCCCTTGCAACTCTTCTTACAGTAGGTCTTGGAACACCAAGCTCATCAACAACTTTGGTATAGATGTCTTGTTTGTCAGTTACCCCTTTGTCAAGATATGAATTAATTGCTTCTTTAATGATCGTACTCTGGTTTGTGCGATTCAACGAATTCTAAATTCTAACTGTTCTATATAAGACTATAACTTTTGAAATTTCAAAATTTTAATTTATAAGAAATTCATACTTTTCATTACAAAAAAATTCAAAGTCTTCAAAATAGTTATCTATCAACGAAAAACGTACTGAGAGTTGTAGATTTTTCAAAATAGATATGCAATCTATAAGAATTATCAAAAGTATTTTCGCAAAAGACTCTTATGATAATAGTTCAGAGTACTTCATATGACTACAGCAAATATTGAAACAAATTTTGGAAAAATTTCGTTTAAGCTTCTACCAGATTTGGCTCCTGAGACAGTAAGAAACTTTGAAAAATTAGCCAAAGATGGATTCTATGATGGAACATTATTTCACAGAGTAATACCAGGATTTATGATTCAAGGTGGAGACCCAAATACAAAAACAGATAACAAAAGTTCATGGGGTACAGGCGGTCCTGGATACAATGTAAAAGCAGAATTCAATTCGAGATCTCATTTACGTGGAATTGTTTCAATGGCTAGAGCACAAGATCCAGATAGTGCAGGCTCACAATTCTTCATAGTTACAGCTGACAGTACATTCCTAGATAGACAGTATACTGTATTTGGAGAGGTCACTGAAGGCATGGATGTAGCAGACAAAATTGTAAATCTCGAGAGAGACGGCAACGATTGTCCTTTGGAAAAAGCACAGATGACTCGTGTAACTGTGGAATAAATGAATTCAAAAATTTTTGCAGTTTTAGTTATTGTTTCTCTTGTAGCTGTAATTCCTACAGCTTATGCACAAGTTTCAATTGCAGAAAAAGCTGATCAGAAATTAGTTGAAGTTAGGATTGACTTGGAAGGAAATGTTCATGTGACACATGTAATTGATGATACAAAATCGCCTAAACAGGTTGATTTGATATCTGGAACAGTTTCAAATATTTCAGTCATAGATAAACAGGGAGGAGAAAAACAATTCTCAGTTGTTGGAGATAATAATGCAGTGTTAATTTTACCATCTAACGAAGATTCTATTTTACAATATGAGCTTGATGATGTTATTTCAGAAATAAATGATATATGGACATGGGATTTTTTGTATCTTGAAAGTACTTCTTTTATTTTACCTGAAGAAGTTGATTTGGTATTTGTAAATGAAAGACCTGTTTATCTTGGGGACATGAAAGGAATTAATTGTCATGGATGTCAGATGTTATTAGAATATTCTATAAACAAATTACAAATCAAACAAAACGTAGAATGGGAAGATAAACAATTTCTAGTAGAGATTGTTAGTAATTCCAATGTTGATAATTTTGTTTTTGATCAACCATCAAAGAGTATTGCTTTTGATGTTTCTGAAAAAAATAGATTTGTTAATACTGTGATCCCATTGGAATTACTATGGGGCCCTTATTCTGTATTTTTAGATGACGAAAAAATGTTTTATCAAGAATACTTCAATAATGGAACACATGTTTGGGTGACAATTGTTCCGGAAACATCAGGAGAAGTAACAATAATTGGAACAACTGTAGTGCCTGAATTTTCAATAATGTTACCATTAATCATAGGATTTTTTGTAATTCTTGCTATGCCTTTTATGAAAAAATTTAATCTCCGCTAGAACCACATGAACAAAATCCATACTCGTCAATTCTAACATCACAAACAGGGCATTTTTCACCATAATCTACTTCCCATGGTTCTTTTCCAAATAATCTAAAATGATCATCAATTTCAATTGGAATTTCTCGTTTCTTTTCCAATAATTTGTATAGGTGTTGCAACTATACATACATTATCGGAGAAAATAATGAAAATCGAATGTGGATGTCATTGTATCAAATGTGGAAGCACAAATTTAGAATCCAATAGAGTCGGAGAGATAGAGAAAGACGGATATTTTGATATGCATCACACATGCAATGAATGCAATACACATTTTGATCACTTAGATGGAGAAATTTTTTCTAGTTGTGAAAAATGTAATTTTTCTAGTTAGTGATTAAAGATTCTTCAACAAAGTAATGAGTTCTATTCTCATTAGAGTTTTTTAAAATTTCTTTATTTGATGCCATTTTTGCTAATGCTTTTGACACATCTAAAGGACTGGCTGCCCAACCATATTCAGATAATTGTTCAACAACTTCTGAAACTGTTCGAGGTGAATCAAAGAATCTACTAGTTTCCAAAATACGTAATTTTGATTTCACTTCATTTGCTGCAATACGTGTAGGTTCATTAAATTCTGGTTCAAATATTTCTGCATCATCAAGAGATTCTAAACCAGATTGAGTGGGAATTTCAATAGGAGTTGTAACAGGTTCAGTTTCATAAACAATTTTTGCATGACTTTCAGGCAAATGATTTGATATATTTTGGATAATTTCTCCTAAAGTTTGATTATCAACGTAAAAATCTCTAGAATCAACCTCAATTTCATTCTCTCCTAGCTTGAGTTTTATTCTAGCCATCATAAAATAATCATGTAATTTTGATTTATTTTACTAGCTCTAAGGAGCTTTAAGAGTAAATCAAATCTTTTACACAATTTATTGGGATTTTTTTCCCTTTGGGTTAAAATGCAATTTTTTCAAAATTAATCATGAATTCATCAAAGAAGGGTGGATTGATTGTTCTCTTCATTCTAGGAATGAGTATTTTTGGATATTCACAATACGCTTCAGCATCCCAAATAGGAATAAGCGTAACTCAGAGTGAATTATTGAGTGAGAATGAAAAAGGAGCAGAATACAATATTGAATTACAATTTGAAAATCCTTCATTGTTAATTTTAACTTCAGGCACAACTGAATTCTTTGTTATTGCAGATGAACAAATGGTGGGCAAAGGTCAGTTAGAACCATTCACAGTACAACCTCTAGATAGCACTCATGTTAAGGGAATTTTTCACACAGATTCAGATGGTAAAGATGTTCAATCAGTAAAAATTACAGGTGTGACAAAATACGATGCATTCTTCACATCAATTGATATTCCATTTGTATATTATCCAACAGAAGAACAAGCAAGAGAATTTATACATCAAGATTAATTTCTTGACAAATGCTTACTGTTTTTGGTTCAACAGCACTAGACACAATTAGAACTCCAAAAAAAACACTAAAGAATGTTTTAGGAGGAGCTGCAACTTTTGCTGCAATCTCTGCAAGTAATTTTGTAGATACAGGACTAATTGCAGTTGTAGGAAAAGATTTTCCAAAACAACACCACAAAACTCTATCAAAATATCTTGATTTAGAAGGATTATCCATTAAAAATGGAAAAACATTTCGTTATGATGGAAAGTATGATGATACATTAAGTACTAGATCAACACTAAAAACAGAACTAAATGTGCTAGCAGATTTCAAACCTACAGTACCTGAGGCATATAGAAAATCTCAATTCGTGTATTTAGCAAATAATGATCCTGAACAAAATACGGCATTAATCAAAGAATTCGATAAAGTAAAATTTTCTATGTGCGATACAATTGATTTTTGGATTTCAACTAAGAGAAATGCGGTAATCAAGATGATAAAATCTGTAGATGCAGTTGTGATTAATGATGAAGAAGCTAAACTTCTCACAAAAGAATTCAACTTGATAAAATGTGCAAAAAAAATGATGCAATGGGGCGCAAAGTATGTTATTATTAAAAAAGGAGAACATGGTTCGCTCATGTTTTACGATGACGTTATCTTTCCAACTGCGGGTTTTTCATTAGAGGATGTAGTAGATCCTACAGGTGCAGGAGACTCTTTTGCAGGTGCCATGATAGGTTATCTAGCAAGTAAAAAATCAACTAGTCTATCTGAGATCAAAAAAGCAGTGATATATGGTAATGTTTTAGGTTCATTTGCAGTTGAAAAATATGGATTGGAAGGTTTGCTGAAGATCAAAAATGGAGACATTACAAAAAGAGTCAAGATGTATGAAAAAATGATCAGATTCTAAAAAGACTTAAGTTCAATAATTTCTCAAATTAATTTATCATTGTCACAAGAAGTAACTGAAGACAGACTAGATACAATTTTTCAACTTCAAAAAGGATTATCAGAAATGATGAAGCTGGACAGATATCCAAAAGATGCAGAAGGACGAGTATCTGCATTATCTACTGCAATAATGCATGAAGCAGTAGAATTGCAAAGAACTACCAACTGGAAATGGTGGAAAACGCCAACAAAATTCAATGAGGCTGAAGCAAGAGAAGAGTTAATCGATATTTGGCATTTTGTAGTTCAAGCATCACTGGAGTTAGATCTCACACCAGATGATATTGTAGCTGAATACAAAAAGAAAAATGAGATCAATAGAGAAAGACAAAGAAATGGATATTAAGAAATTATAGTTTTTTAGAAATTACTTCAAGATTAGTTTCATCAATCAAATCAACAATTGAAATATTTTTTTGAAAATATTCTATCATATCTTTAGAAACTGTAAGATAAGGATCTGGACTAACTGAATTAATTATTCTAGAATTTTTATCAATTCCATTTTTGTGTAATTGTAATAATGAATGACCAGATTTATGACCCCAAACTTCTTTCCCACAAAGAATTATTTTTGTTATATTCTTGTTTTCATAAACATACTGTATCATACTATCAATTCCCTTATTCTCTGAAAATAGTCTTCCAATAATTGCCACCTTAGACAATAATTCTGAATCCTTCAAATCATCAAGTAGAGAGATGCTTGCAAGTGTGCATATTGCAATTTGTGAATTGGGATTTCCAAGATAAAATTCCTGTTTTATAGGCAGAACAACCTTACAAATTTCTCCAATAATGTTTCCAAGGCTATTCATTTACTAAATCACGCACAGTTTTTGCGATATATTCAACATTTTTGGCAGACACGTTTGGATGAACAGGTAATGACAGAACATGTTTTGATGCCCAATCAGTATTTGTTAATTTTGATTTTATTTTGTAGATAGGAATTTTATGAACTGGTATTGGATAATAGACTGCAGCCCCAATTCCTTTTGAGTTTAATTTCTTCAAAATCGAATCTCTATTTTGTGTAGTGATGGTGTACAATCCCCAGTTGAATTTTTCATTTTTTCCCTCAATAGGAATTTTTATTTTTGTATCAGATAATAAATCAGATAGTAATTTTGCATTACATCTTCTTGATTGAATAAACTTTGGTAATTTTTTAATTTGGATTTTAGCTATTGCTGCATTAATTTCAGGCAGTCTCAGATTTAATCCAAATATTTTAGAATCGTATCCTTTAACCATTCCATGATTTCTAATCATCTGTAATTTCTCATAGAGTTTTTTACTATTAGTAACTATAACACCACCTTCGCCAGAAGTAATAACTTTTCCAGGATACAAACTATAACACCCAAGTTCAAAAAATGTTCCAGTTTGTTTTCCTTTTAACGTAGAACCAAGTGACTGTGCAGCATCCTCAATTATTGAAAGATTATGTTTTTTTGCAATTTCTTTAATTCTATCAAGTGACGATATATGACCATACAAGTGTACTGGCATTATTGCTTTGGTTTTTCTAGTGATTTTTTTTGTAATGGATTCGGGATCAATTGTAAAATTCTCTTTTAAAATGTCTGCAAAAACAGGTTTTGCACCAGTAGAAGCAATAGCATTTGCACTAGCAACAAATGTAAAAGAAGGAACAATTACTTCATCTCCTTTTTTGATATCAAGTGCATATAGTGCTGCTTGTAATGCAGCAGTACCAGTATTTACTGAAACAGCGTATTTAGTTTTAACAAAAGATCTGATTGATTTTTCAAATTCCTGTACATTTTTTCCTCCATCTTTTGAGGCAGAAGTGAGTCCGCCTGATTTTACTACTGAGACTACGGCTGAAAGTTCTTCTTTGCCTAAAATAGGTGTGTTAATTGGAATTTTCACAAATTTTGTCCTTAGTACTAGTGTATAAAGACAATTACTACGCATGAATTTTTATATTTCAAAATTTGGCAATCGGCATAATGAAATCACGTCATCTAGAAAAGACAGACAAAGGGTACAAAGTTTTTCTGTATATTTTCTATGTTTGTGGATTCATCATGGGATCATCACTAATCTTTGGGGTATATGTGACAATGATTGAATGGATGGAAAATGGAACATATGTAATGGGAGAAGCCATTCATAATACAACAATACCGTTTGAAAATTTTGCAAGAGTATCAACTTGGATATTTTTTTCTACAATAATTGGTTGGTATTGTGTATCTAGAATAGGTTGGAGAAGAACTGCAGGAAATAAAATTGTTGGAACACGAATGGCGTTATTACAATTAATGTTACTAGGATTTTCAATTATTACATTGTTTGAAGTAATGTACAACTTTTCAGTATTAACTGCTCAGATTTCTGCAGGAATAGTTGATGGAATACTACCAGATATTGACAAATTATCAATTGCATATCCAGACCCAGATCGGCCTTGGAATACAATTTTTGCAATCAAAATGTTTCTAGCAGCGTTCATCATTAGTACTCATGCATTCTATCTGAGTACAAAACCTAGAAAGCTGTTAGATGAACCAGAAGTTTAGTTTTTTGAAAATTTTAAGACTTTTCTTTGAGTATGCTGTAATATAATCATGGGATTATTTGGTAGAAATAAAAATGAATTAAAATGTAAAAAATGTGGGACAGTACTTTCAGATTCAGAGAGATTAAAAAAACATCAAGAAATAGCCCATAACAAGAAAAAAGAAAAATGCAGAGTTTGTGGAACAGAATTTAACACTCAAGAAGATTTGAGAAAACATAAAAAAAATTGTAAATAGATTTTTGATTATTCAGAAAGTCCTGATTCATACTTTGGCTGTCGTTTGAGAGCCTTTTCGATTGCTTCTAGATTTTTTATCTCATTTTTTGAGTTCATAGTCAGAGTTTTGATCATTTCTGTGCCTAATTGTACGGATTGTTCAGGTAATGTCTCTAAGAATTTCTCAAGACCTTTTTTGTAATTTTCAATTAATTCCAATCCTTCTTCAAGAGTCATAACAATAATTGAGATATCTTCTATTCAAAGGTTCTAATTTTTCAAAAATTCTTTGAATAACTTTATACGTTTACTACTCAAAAGTTGATTTGGTTTGGACATAACTGAAAAAGTAGATTTGATTGAAAGACCACCTACAGAAGAAGTTGTTACACGTGATGAATTAACTGAGTTGTTTAAAACAAATTCATCTCCAAAGCATTACATTGGTTTAGAGATTTCTGGTTTTTTACATCTTGGTAGTTTAATTAGTACAGGATTCAAAATTAATGATTTTGCAAAAGCTGGTGTAAAGTGTACAATATTTCTTGCAGATTGGCACACACTAATCAATGATAAATTAGGAGGAAATTGGGAAACAATTTCAAAAGTTTCAAAATATTATCAAGATGCTTTCAAATTGGTTTGTCCTGATGCTGAAATTATTTTAGGCTCAAAACTTTATGAAGAAAAAACAGAATATTGGTCAGAGCTTGTGAAATTTACAAAACACATGTCATTAGCTAGAACAATGAGAACTCTAACAATTATGGGTCGTTCGGAAAATGAAGAAAAAATTGATGTTGCCAAATTACTTTATCCAGCAATGCAAGCAGTTGATATTCATTCTTTAGAAGTAGATATTGCACATGCGGGGATGGATCAAAGAAAAATCCACATGCTAGTCAGAGAAATATTTCCTAAAATGAAATGGAAAGTGCCAGTAGCTGTCCATCATAAATTATTGCCTGGATTATCCAAGCCTGCAGACACAAGTGATTCACAAGTTTTAGGTAAAATGAGTAAATCTGATCCAAATTCTGGAGTCTTTATTCATAATACAGATGAGGAAATAAAGAAAAAAATGAACAAAGCTTGGTGTGAAGAGGCAAATATACAAAATAATCCACTATTAGAAATTGCAAAGACAGTGATTTTTCATGAATTTAACGAGATGAATGTAGAAAGATCTGAAAAATTTGGAGGAAACGTATCATATCAAGATTATAATCAACTTGAAATTGATTTTGCTGAAAAAAAATTACATCCAGGAGATCTAAAGCAAACAGTTGGAAATTATTTGGTAAAAATAATATCTCCAATTAGAGATAAGCTTGATCTGACTGAAGAATTACATGAAGCAATTAAGAAAAGTTACTAAACTTTAAGATCTGGATTAGTCTGTTCTTCTAAATTGTATTTTGATTTGTATCCTCTTGGATTTATCATCAAATCTTTGTAAGAATATGTTGATGAATTACCCACTATTACAGTACTAGTCATTCCTAACTTGTCTGAATGATTTGGTAGATTTTCTAAATCAGTTATTACAATTGATTCAGATTCTCTATATGCACCAACAATAATTGCAACAGGTGTTGTAGGTTTTCTATATTTTAATAGAATTTTTCTAGTATCTTGTAATTGATGGACTCTTTTCTTACTAGCAGGATTGTAAATTACAAGAACAAAATCACCTTTTGCTGCAGACTCTACCCTATTTTCAATAACTTTCCATGGAACTAACAAATCACTCATACTTACTACTGCAAAATCAGACATTAGTGGTGAGCCAACAATAGATGCACAGGAATTTAGTGCAGACACACCTGGAACCACTTCTACTTGTAGTCCATCTTTTGGATCCCAACCACCTTCGGCTAAAGTTTCATAGATTAGTCCAGCCATCCCATAAATTCCAGGGTCTCCACTTGATACAAGAGAGACAATTTTTCCTGACTTTGCAAGGTCAATACATTGATGAGCTCTTTCAACTTCTTGAGTCATTGCATAACGATAAACTGTTTTTCCTTCAATTAGATCTGAAACTAGATTTACATATGTTTCATAACCAATAATGATATCACTTTCACGAATTATTTCTTTAGCTCTAAATGTCATATGATCATTATGTCCAGGACCAACACCAACAATATTCAATTTTCCAGTCAAATTTACAACAAATCATCTTGCAAGTAATTTATCCCTTTAGAGAATTATTGAAAGGGATCTATGAATGGACAGTTTACTATATGATCACTGTTAGTTGGTCGTGTTATGCTAACCGTTATCAGATCATCTGCACGGAATGAATCAATATCAGATTTTGTTTCAAGAATTTTCGCATTTTCAGAATCATTCCATTCAATTAGATAGATTCTCCACATTGGACTGTAATTTTCATCGCCTAATGACGCTGCAGCAATTCCTGCTTGAAATCCTAATGGACCTGTGCCTTTAATTCCATTTTTGAATTGGAAAAGATCAACTGCTCCTGAATGTGCAATTAGATTTGCTGATGTTGGAGATGAAGTTACTCCCATCATCTCAGCCGGTCCAAATGGGGTGGCATCAGTTACAATATAGTAAATTGTTCTTCCATCAGGTCCCCATCCTCTATGAGCAACAAATGTAACAGTCATTTCTTCTTCATTAATTTCAGTAATTTGGCCTCCTCCATAGGGCATATCATCAGCAATTTCTTGATCAGCACGTACTTGCATCTGTCCACCAGGCCATACAATATGGGGAGTGTTTAGGACAACTCCTGTTTCATCAAATTCAATTCTACCATTTTCTTCTGCTGCAATTACATCATTAGCAGATTCAAATACAATCTCTTTTTGACCTGTCTTCCATGTTACTTCTATTACAGAAGATAATGCACTGTATTCTGATTCTTGTTGTGGAGTACTGGAAAATATTTCATTTTGGAATCCATAGAGTCCTTCTCCTTTAACTCCATTTTTGAAAACAAATATTTTTTGTAGAGCATCTTCTGGAACGTCAGCCAAAACAGGTGCAAGTTCTACATTCCATTCCTGTTTTTCTGATAGTTCTCTTGCATATTCTTCATCGCTTCCATCAGTAATAATGTACAAGACTTTTTCACCACCATAGATTCCTTCATGTATTGGAATTGTAGCTGGAACATTTGCTCTTGAAAGTAACGACATTGGTTCTTCTTTTTCTAATTCAATTTTTTGCATAATAACTTCAGTTGGTTGTCCTCTAATCCACCCATCAACACTTACAGTTGAAGTGAATTGTTTGGAGTTAGGAGAATGCAATCCAAGTGCAGCTCCTGTAAATTCAAAGGAACCAGACTTTTCTTGTAAATCAATTAGTGATAATCCATAAACAGTATTTCCATCAATGCTCCAAGTGGGTTGGCCTTTTGCATCATCTGAGTTAATTTCATGTAAAACAACAATTTGAACAGGTTCACTTGAGGTAAATGTCATAGAACCATCATAGATTGTGCCTTGATTAGGCGACAAAATTAGAGATAATTGATGATTCTCATGTCCCTGACCAGGATCTTGAGATGATGTAAAAGTTTGTGTAAAGTGGATCTTTTTTCTAGAACCTGCATCAGCAAATTGATCTGATAATGAGGAAGCTGTAATGATGCTTGTTGCAAAAATCCCAATAATCAATATGGCAATTAATTTTCTCAACAAATTTCATGGAGATTATTCCCTTAAATGATTTTATCTTAATTGATTTTATCTAATGCAAATGCATTGTGTAATGCACGAACTGCTGCATTTGTATCAGAGTTTTTGACAACAAATGCTAGATTTAGTTCAGATGAGCCTTGAGTAATCATTGAAACATTTACTTTGTTTTTCTCAGCTGCACCAAAAACTTTAGAGGCGACACCTACAGTTCCACGCATTCCTGAACCAATAAGTGCAATAATTGCGACATTTGTTGTAACTTCTAATTTCTTGATAATCTTTCCTAAAAGTTCCATTTCAAGTGAACTTACAGCTTTATCAAGATCAGCATTCTTAACAACTATTGTTATACTAGATTCTGAAGGATTTTGAGATATCATCATTACATTGATTCCAGCTTTTGCTAATGTTGCAAAAATTTTTGCAGCGGTACCTGGAGTTCCAACCATGCTTCCACCTTGAATATCTATTAGGCCATTGTTTCTGACATTACTAACGCATTTTACAGTGTTTTTTACAGATGGTGATGGAGAAGCTGTAACCAAAGTTCCTTCATTTTTTAGATTAAATGAACTTCGAATCTTCATTGGAATTTTCTTTGATAACAGAGGCTCAAATGTGCGTGGGTGTATCTGTTTTGCACCAAATAATGCCATTTCTATTGCCTCTATGTATGAAACTTCTTTGAGCAATTTTGCGTTCTTGACTATTTTTGGATCTGCAGTCATTAGACCATCAACATCACTCATCAACCAAATTTCATCTGCTTTAATGCAAGTTCCAATAATTGTTGCTGAATAATCTGAACCACCTCTTCCAAAAGTAGTAACATGGCCATGTTGATCTGCACCAACAAAACCACCTACAACAGGTACTGTTTTCTTTGAAAAAAGATTTTCTACATTTTTTGATACTCGTAATCTGGTCGTATCAATTAGTGGTTTAGATTCACCAAAGTTAGAATCAGTTACGATTCCTACTTCTTTTCCAGTTAGAGGTACTGATTTTTTTCCTGAATCATTTACTGCCATTGAAACCAATTTTATTGATAATCGTTCACCAAATGAAAAGAGATAATCCATAGTTCTTGGAGTAACTTCACCCAATAGGACCATTCCATCAATTAATGCAACAAGTTCTGCAAAATCATCATCAAAGTTTTTTAATAATTTTTTTCGTAAATCAGCTTTTTTGATCGTTTGTTTTGCTAATTGTTTATGTCTATTAGTTATCTTTGATGCAAGTTGCTCAGCTTTTGATTTATTTTCTTTTTTTATTGATTGAGATATTTCAATTAGATCATCTGTTGTTCCACTAGTTGCAGAACATACAACTACAATTTGGTTTTTCTTTGATAATGAATTTAGATGGTTAGCTACTGCTCGAATGTCTTTTGCAGACGAAATTGATGTTCCGCCGTATTTTATTACAAGTCTCATTTCAAAATACCTGAATTAGTTAATCTTTAAATGCTTTAACTTTCCACGCGTGGAGCTAGGTAAAAGTGAATTCTGCCAATATTGGCTACTTTGAATTCAATTCTAAGTGGTTTTGCGCTTGAAAATTCACATGTAATAAAGCCTGCAGTGGTTCCTACTGCTTTTACTACAGGATTTAGATATTCCAAACTGTATGTTCCAACGCTGTCTTCTTTTGAAGAAATTTCTTCAATGCCTTCATCATCTTTATCTAAATCAATGACAACTTCCCCAGAATCACCTTTTCCTGAAAAATCACCTTTAGAATCAGATGTATGTATTGTCAAATAATCAGAAACTACTTGTACATCACCTAAAATTTTGTCAAACTTTGATGAAGATAATATAATTTTAGAATCATATGGTATCTTTGGTAATGGAGTATCTGTTGCAGAACTTTCAATCAAACGCATTTTGTATTTTTTATTTTTTCCAACTGTAACAAGCAACATGTTTTGTTCAGATATACTAATTTCAATGCTATCTTTTTTATCGGCTCTTTTGATGAGTTTTGAGAATTCATCAATTCTTACACCAAATTTTATGTCACTGTCACATTCGTATTTTTCAAATGCAGAGTTAGGCCATGAAATGTCTATGAGTGCAACATGAGACGGATCCATTCCTCTAAATGAAATGCCTTCTGCTGTTGCAACAAATGTTGCCTCTTCAACAAGTGTTGAAATTGCAGAGATGATTGCCTTTAGATCATCAGAACCACTTGTTTTTGCTCCAAAAGTCAAATCAACTTTGTTGACTTTACGTTCCAGTTAAACGTTATGCGTAATTACGCCAAGTATATTGACATTTTGTACATCGATAGAACTGTGTTGTTGGTTCATCTGCACTTCTTGTTTGAAGCATCCACCAAATTGCTTCATCGTGTCCACATTTCTCACATTCTATTTTGATAGTTGGATGAGATTCTTCTCCCTCATTTCCTTCAAAAGCTAAAATGGATTCTTCTTGTTCTTCAGTTTCAACAGTTTTTTTGGTCTGTTTTTCTTCTGCACCTTCTGTATAACCACATTTTGAGCATTCAAGGCCAGAAGTACCTTTTTTTAATTTGACCTCACATTTGGGGCAAAACTTCAATCTAATTTACCTTAAGTTTTGAATTAAATAATTGTTTGAACTCATCTGCCATCTTTATTGCTGAATCTGTAGCTTTCTTTATTTCGCCTAATGGTTTTGAACTAGAATTAATTCTCATCCAACACTCGTTAGTAAGTGGATGTTTTACAATAACACCTGCAAAATCAATATTTGATTCCTTTAGAAGCTCATGTTGAATTAGGTACAAAATACCAATATCGGTTTCAGTGATTGAGAGGTTGATTTCTTTGGCTTCTGAACTGATCACTTGTGCGTTCATGTATTCAGAAAAAGCACTTATTGCGGATATAAATCATTATGAGCAGTAGAAATGAGCGAAAGTAGGATTTCAGACATAGAATTGGTAAAATCCAAGGATGAATACGCATCAGATGAAAATATTGAGATAAATGTCCAATTTTCAGTTGAAGGTGGCCTAAGAGATGCATTCAACGAGGCAAACTGGACAGAGGCATACAACAAAAACGATGTCTCATTCAAAATGAAATGCGGGATAAAACTAACTTCAGGAGGATTTAGGAAAAAAGAACTAGGCAGGACAATTGACACTTACAGAAAGGCATCCATATTTTGGACTAGAAATCCTAAACTTGTTAATCCTATGAAAGATAGAAGAATTTGGGTTCAGGTAGCCAAAAATTTTGAGCCATTTATCAGACTTACAGAAGAAGAAGTTAGACAAGAGTTATTTGATTTTAATGAGAAATTTGTTTTCAAAGCAGAAGACTTGGGAAAAGGCACACACAAAATTAGTGCTGAGGCATTTGCATCATGGCAAAAACATGAGTTTACAGAGCCAGGAAATGTCAAGAACAACTCTAGAGAAATTGAGATAAAAATCAATTAGGGATATAAGGAACTTTTTTGGTAAATTAGTATGGCAAAATATGACGGTTTGTTGGGACAACCACTTCTTGAAATAGAAGATCCTGATAAAGAGGGGGGCATAACTTTCATTATGAAAGATAATAGATTTTTGTTCATTAAAATGGTTGATGGTAAAATTGAGACGGTGTCAATTCCAGAATAGGTGAAAATGAATGATAGATGTTGAAGAATTCAAAATGAAAGAAATTCTAAAAATTGAAGACTCTGATTCAAATGATGAATTAACAGTAACTTTTTCAGATAATAAAATTATGAAGATCAAAATAGTTGATGGTAAACTAGTTTCAGAATCTAATTAATTTTTTACATGTTTTTCATAAAAACCGATAGCTAGTTCTTGTACTTCAGATTGAATCGAACCTGGTCTTTCTTCACGAATTTTTTTGATAGCATCTTCTGCAGTGAATTTTTTGTATTTTACAAAATAACATGCAAGTATTGTTCCAGCTCTTCCCATACCAGCTGCACAATGAACCATCACTGCATGATCATTTGTGATTTGCTCATGTATAAAATCAACTGCAGAGTCTATATTTTCCATATCAGGTGCTGTAAAATCAGGTGTTGGTACATGAAGATATCCAATATTTTGTACCCAATTATCGGGTAAAGAA
This sequence comes from Nitrosopumilus maritimus SCM1, assembly GCF_000018465.1. NCBI lineage: Archaea > Thermoproteati > Nitrososphaerota > Nitrososphaeria > Nitrosopumilales > Nitrosopumilaceae > Nitrosopumilus > Nitrosopumilus maritimus. Next base: position 1,608,743 of record NC_010085.1, read on the forward strand.
TTTTCAGTCATGGTAACAATTGATTTTACGCCTTGGTTTACAATCCAATCAAATTCATCAAAACTTGTAGGCATACCAGAGCCTGCTAATTTTTCTTCAATCAGCCAGGAAAAGTTTGTTGGTTTTTTTGTAATCTTTCCATGAACTTTTCTCCAGAGATTACCAGGCTTGCTCATGTGAGATGTTAACATTCACTATATTTTTAGCATTACGAAATGTTTAGTGTGCTACGGCTCTTACTGGTGAACCTGTTGCATCTTTTAGTTTTAGGGGTAGAATTGTAAAATCAAATTCTCTTGATTTGATCTTATTCAAATTTGCCAAATTTTCTACTATCAAAATATTTTTTTTTGATAAAATGTGATGAACACTAAATGATTCATCTTTTCCAAGATCTATACTAGGTGAATCTATTCCAACAAGATTAGTATTTTTTTGTGCAAGATATGTAGCTGCCGATAATGCTAGTCCAGGATTTTCTGTAAAATAATTATCTTTTTTGACATTTTTTTGCCAACCTGTAAAAAAGAAGATAGATGATTTATCAGGAATGTTACCATTTTCTTTCTCAAAGTGAACAATGTCTGATTTTGTGATTGGAGAGTTTTTTGATTTCTTTATTTTAATTAGAATTGCTTTCCCCATTAATCTACCAAGTGGGATCTGGTCAATTTTGATCCCATTTTTAACAAAATGAAAAGGAGCATCAAGATGAGTTCCAGTATGCGAACTTAGGAACAATAATTCAAGATTATATCCATCTTCTTTGAGATGGGACCATGAAATGAATTGTGGTGTTGGAGAACCAGGAAAACTTGGGATAGATTTTGATATTGTAAGTGTGAGATCGATTGGTTTCACATCAATACGACAAAATGCTAATTAATCAATTTTTGAATTATGAAAAGTTAAATACTCTTTGAGCAGAATTTTCGTGTGCCTACTGCATATGTTCTACTAAATTCTGATTTAGGATCAGATGAATCAATTATCAACGAAGTAAAACAAATTCTTACAGATGAAGATGTAACCTACGAAGTCCAAGGGGTTTATGGGGTATATGATATCGTGTTGAAATTGTCTTCAGATGATGCTGAAAAACTACGTTCAATCATTACAAACAAGGTCAGAAAGATTACCAAAGTACAATCTACTTTAACAATGATGGTAATAGAAGAACAAGAGAATCTATAGTCTCTTTATTGCATCAACTACAGACATAATTTCAGATTCTGAGTTAAAGAAATGAGGTGAAGCTCGCACAATCTTTGTTTCCATAATTTCTCTTAGAGCTAAGACGATGTTTTGCTTTTCAAGTCTATCAACAACCTCTTGTGAATCCATTCCATCTATGTTAAAAGACACAATACTTGTTCTAGAATTAGGATCTTCAGGACCATACAAAATAATTTTTGGAATTTTTGATAGTTCTTCTCTTAGAAGATTTGACAAGTATTGATTTTTTTCACGTATATTTTTGAGACCAAAATTAAGCAAATAGTTTGCAGAAGATTCCAATCCAACAATTCCAACGTAATTTCTAAAACCAGTTTGAAATTTATCAGGAAGTTCTTTGAATGCTAAACTGGTATCATCATAGATAATTGCAGATTCGCCCCCAATAGTTTTTGGTTCTAACAATTCACTTGATTTTCTATTACAATAAAACAATCCAGTTCCCATTGGACCACAAAGCCATTTTGATCCATTAAAAGACATAAAATTACAATTTATTTTTGAAACATCAACGTCAATACATCCTACAGTTTGTGCACTATCAACAAATAGAGGCACATCACTGAGTAGTTTTGTGATTTCTTCTAAAGGCAAAATAGAACCAGTATTGTACAAAGCATGACTAAGAGCAACTAATTTTGTATTATCATCAAGTAATGATTCTAAATCTTCAGATTTGAAAAATCCATCTTTATCAATTGAGAGATTCTTTAGAGAGATTTTTTCTTTTAGTTTTAACCAGGGATAAAAATTTGAATGATGTTCATGGGTCATTCCACGAATAATTACATTTGATTTTTCATCAAATGAAAGTCCATTTGCTACAATATTGATTCCATCAGTAGTACTTTGAGTTAGAACTACTTCATCAGGTTGACATGAGATAATTTTGGCTATAGTTTTTCTTACATCTCTTAGTTTTTCAGTTACGAATGACTCTGATTCTTTTGAATCAGGTCCAAGAGAGTTGTAAGAAATTAGAAAATCTTTCATTGCCTCAATACTTTGAATAGGCATTAGGGATACTGATGCATTGTTTAGATAGATTTTATCTGAATTTGGAAAGTCATCTGAAATATCCTTTGATACTAAATTCATTATTATATCTGTAGAATGCTAAATGGGTGTTGGATAAAAGTCCTGAGCAAATTTTTGATAGTGAACTAGTCCATATTCAAAATGAATTCAAAGAGAAAGTCCCCAACATTGTACTTTGTTCAGAACCATTTCACAAAGTAGAATTTCTCAATAAATTAATCAACTCTGTTGAAAAACCAGTAATTTTTGTAGATATGGATTTACTCTATACAGGATATGTGGAATCAGGAATAATTCAAAAGAAAAACAATCTAACAATATTTCATCCTACAAAAGAGAACTGGCAAGAAAAATTCTCTGAGATAATCACAAAAGTGTCCAAAGAAAAATTTCTTGTGATTATTGATTCATTTAATGGAGTACACAATATGTTTGAAGATTTAGAGTCTGCCATATTCATTAACTCATGTATAATGTTGCTAGCATCATTAGGAAAAGACGTGGATTCTTCTATCATCATAACTGCAATGGCCAGAAAAAAGGAAGATGAGGGGTGGATTCTTACACCAGGAGGCAAACAAATCATAAAATCTGCAAAAACTGGAGTTTATCTTCTAAAGAAAACTGAGAATAATTTGATTATTCGTGAAATAAAAGAGAATTCAAAAATTTTCAAGATCTGATTGAAAAGTAACGGAAATGCGATCAAAAATTCAAACGCCGTTATAAAATCTCAAACGCCGTTATAGCACGGGATTTTTAGGCAAATTATATTAATGACAAATCAAGATTTTCTTTTGTTATGCCAGTAGGAATTATTCCAGACATAAGCGAACAAATGTGTATCGGATGTGCACTATGTGTAGAAATCTGTACAACACTTGGTCCAGATGTCCTTAGAGTAAAACCAGTTGAAGGCTGGAAGAGAGGTAAAGCATTTGTCTTTTACCCAGAGAGATGTATTTCTGATGGTGCATGCATCGGTGTATGCCCAACAAAAGCAATCTTTTGGATGAGACCAATGGACTTTACTGTTGGACAACCAGTTCCACTCCACAAAGATTCAGTCTTCGTAAAAGGTTGGACCGAATTAATCGATTAGATTAGTTCAACTTTTAATTTCTTTTTCTTATTTTTGATTTTAACAGCCTTAGGCTTAGTTCTTTCTTTCTACCAAAGCAATTATCAGAGAATAGAATCAATGCAGGTGTAATATACTTGAATATCCTAGAAGCCTTGATATTTACATAAAAACAACAAGGAGCAAAATTGGCAATTTCAATAAATCTTGGTAAAAAACTTGTTTTGCTTGTCATGCTCGTAACAATGACTGCGTTAGGAATTACATCTTACATGAGTATAGATTATTCCGCTGAAACCTTGAAACAAAGAGGCGGAGAGTTGTTACATGGTGAATCTGATATTAGAGGAGAATCTTTAAGATTACTTTTTGAAACAAGAATTGAACAAAACAAAATTCTTGCAAATGATCCTATGATTCGATTGTTAGTTTCGGAGATGGATGGACTTTCAGGACAAGAACTAAAATCTATGAAAGAAGAAAAACGTAGAGATTTTCTGATTCAAGTACAAGCATTTCAAGAGCTTGCTGGATTTTCAATTGGGTTTGAAGATACTAAAATAATTGGTAATAATGGAAATGTGTTCTTTTCACTTGTAGGAATTTCTGATGAGGATTTTTCTCAAAATGAATTCTTTCAAAGAGGACTAGAAGGATCTTTTGTTGATTTTGAACAATCAGGAATGGGTAAAAAAATGATCGTAGTCTCTCCAGTTTATGCTGCTGATAGTAAAATTGGAGATGAGCCAATTGGGGTCATCATTTCTAGAATGAGAACTGCAGCACTTGACAATATTTTGCTTAACAGAAGTGGATTAGGTGAAACAGGTGAAGTATACATTGTCAACAAGGATTTTGTAATGTTATCTGAATCTAGATTTTTTGAAAATGCAGTATTTGAACAACGAGTAGATACAGTCGGCGTTCAAGAATGTTTTTCTAATAACATGGAACATGTTGGAGTTTATCCTGACTATAGAGGAATTTCAATATACGGTTCATCTTACTGTATGCCAGAATACGGAATTGTTTTACTTGCTGAGATGGATGAAGAAGAACTGATTGAGCCAATAGAAATTCTACAAACTAGAATCATCCTTACTAGTTTACTCATAATATTGGCAATGGGATTAGTTGCATTTTTTGCTGCAGAATCATTATCACACCCATTACGGGCACTCAAAAAAGCTGCAAATAAAATTGCAGATGGGAATTTTGAGGTTAGGACCAATATCAAAACAAGAGATGAGATCGCAGATTTATCTAATGCATTTGATTTGATGGCACAAAAATTACAAGAATCATTAATTGAAATTAAACAAAAGGACGAAGTCATCAAACAGCTTGAAGGAGACATGTTGTTAAAGTTCTCACAACATGAAGAGAATGATTGTGTAGGAGTAATTGACATGGCAGACTCTACTAGAATATCATCAAAATTATCTGATCAAGATATTTCAAAACTATATGAAATATTTTTGAATTTTATGGCAAAGATTGTTCTTAGACATAAAGGAGAAGTCATAAAAAATATTGGAGATGCATTGATGTTCAGATTTGCAAATGTGGATACCAGTAATGATGAAGAATTAAAAAATATTTTAGAATGTTGTTTAGATATGACTGAATCTCACGGTAAATTAGATGAGGAGCTCAAGAAAGCAAATTTGCCTAGTTTAGATTATAAAATAAGTTTAACATACGGTCCTGTAAAAGTAGCTGAAAGTACTACTTCAAAAATTAGTGATGTTTTTGGTCCTACCGTAAATAGATGTTTTAAAATCAATTCACTTTGTCCTAAAAATAGTATAGTTGTCGGTGAAAATGTTCATAATATTTTCAGAGATTTTTCAGAATACGAATTTACAGAATTATGTATAATTGAATTAAAACAAAAATATGGTTACAATATTTTTGAAGTTAGAAGAAAAGGACTCGATGGTTTCGGGTCAAAATCTGATTAATTTTTAGAAAAACCAAATCTAGATGCCCATCCTGATTTTTGTTTCTTTGTTGGTTTTTTTGATAGATTGTTAAGCATGTCATATGTGATTGTAAATCCATGGCCAACCATGGTTGCATCATTTGTATAATTCTCCTTGTTAGGAACAAATTCGTCTGCCAAATCTTTGATTTTCTTTGTTTTTAGATCAAATAATCTTATTTTCTTACCATTCTCTAATTCAATTTTAGCATCACCACTCAATCCTTGTATTGAGAAATTTTCAAAGAATCGAATTGAGCCTCCTTCTTTTAGTTTGATTACAGAATCATAGGTAAGTTTTCCTCCATAAAATAAGACCTCGCGTGCAGAAATTCTCACATCATCTTCCACATTTAGCACAATAACAGTATCAGCATCTAATGATACAGTATTGACTACATTTTCAGCAATAATTTTTCCATTTGGAGCAGAAATACTAGTTCTATGCTCTAGAATTTTATAGACGCCAACTTTACCATCAGGATCTTCAACTCTGAATTTTCTGCCAAAAATATTTCCCACAACAACATTTCCGTTATCTACAGTAATTTGTGCCCCATTTTCAATTTTGTATTTATTTTCCACAGGATCAAAAAATTTGAAGTCTCCTTTTGTTAGATGAATGTTTGTTTGAAATTCTCTAGTCCATGACGGACTAGTGATACTTCCTTGCATAGTAATTGGACCGTCATAAGTTAAACTTCCTGCCATGAAATTTCCTTTAATAGACAAAGCACCATTAGCTTTTCTTTCTAATTCAATTTCACCAAGAGTTTTTGAACCAAATAATCTAGTTCCAGTAGAATTTGCTCTGTTGTGTGCAGCAGCCCATTCTTCGGCTGTTTTCATTTCTTTAGATAGTTGTTGACCCAAAATCTGATTTTTTCTTCTTACATCAGCTTCAGATTCATCAGAATAAACTCTAGAGTTTTTTATTTTTTCAATATCTGTTTCGGGATATTTTTTTCCAATTTTTAGATCTTCATATGCTTGTTTAATTTTTATGAATTGTTCATTTTCTCCACCACGATCAGAGTGATATTGAAGAGCTAATCTTCTAAATGCATCACGGATCTCTTTTTCAGTAGTCCCTTCAACAATTCCTAGGATATCATAATTACTTTCAACCATGTCTGATAGTCCCCGAATAATTTTTCATAATTCCTATACTTGTAGGTTATCACATTTAGAGAATATCAAGGGTTTGAAAAGAAAAATTAGAAAGATGTACTATTTGACAACTAGTACAGGTATCTTGGTTTTGTGCATGACATAGTTTGATGTGCTTCCAAGAAATGCTTCTTTGGCGCCACCCATGCCTCTTGCACCAATTACGATCATGTCAAATTTACCTTTTTTAGCATATTTGACAATTTCAGAGCCGGTGTGACCACCACCTGTTTGATACTTGAATTTGGCGCCAGCTTTTTGGGCTTTTTGCATTGCAGGACCAATTGCTTTTACAGCCTTTTTCTGGGCGTCATCTTTCATCTTTTGTGTATATTTTATTCCTGCTGCAATAGGTAAATGAAATACGTAAAAGCCGGTAATTTCAGCACCGCTACCTTTTGCAATTTCAATTGCTCTATCTAGACCACGTGTAGCATTTGCTGAGCCATCAAGTGGAACAAGAATTTTTGAGAATTTTCCCATAATCAAAAAATAAAATTATTCAATATAAGAAACAGAGGCGATTTTCAGTATTGAAAATTATGTTATAGGATATAGGTTAAATTTTTGAATTTAGTAAGAAAACAACAAATGTCAGAATTAGATCGTCACATGGGACTTTTTCATCTTACCATGTATGGTGTCGGATTAATTTTGGGTGCAGGAATTTATGTATTAATTGGAGAAGCTGCTGAATTTGCAGGAAATTCAATGTGGATTTCTTTTTTGATGGCTGCAATAGTTGCTATGTTTGCAGGATTAAGTTATGCTGAATTATCTGCATTATACCCAAAAGCAGCAGCAGAATACACTTTTGTAAAGAATGCATTTAAGAATAATTTTTTTGGTTTTATTATAGGATGGCTAACAGCCATTACAGGGGTCATAGTTGCAGCAACAGTTTCACTAGGATTCGGAGGGTACCTTACTCAGTTTATTGATTTACCAATTACAATTAGTGCTGTTTTTCTCATTATTATTTTATCTATTGTTAATTTTATCGGAATAAGAGAATCTGCTTGGGCAAATACCATTTTTGCATTAATTACTGCAGCAGGACTTGTTCTCATTATTTTTCTTGGTTTTTCAATGGAACCAATTGAACCGATTGATTATTTTGAAGCACCAACCGGAATGACTGGCATAATTCTAGCATTTGTGTTAATTTTCTTTGCCTTTATTGGATTTGAAGATATGGCAAATGTTGCTGAAGAAGTTAGAAAACCAAAGAAAACAATTCCAAGAGCAATAATTTTGTCCATAGTGATAACTGGGATAATTTACATCCTAGTTTCGTTAGCATCAATTCGAATTCTGAATTGGGAGAATTTAGCTTTATCTTCAGCACCTTTAGCAGATGTTGCACATTCCGCAATAGGCGTGAACGGGAGTATCACACTTTCATTAATTGCGCTTTTTGCTACGGCAAGTACTGTTCTAATTACACTAGTTGCAAATGCTAGAATTCTTTACGGTATGGCAAAGAGCAATTCTCTTCCTAAATTTTTGTGCAAAGTTCATCCAAAAACTAAAACTCCATGGCTAGCTGTTATTGGAACTTTAGTGGCGTCAGTAGGTTTTGCCTTTGTTGGAGATATAGTAGTTATTGCAAATATCGTCGTTTTTGCAGTAGTAATTACTTTTGCAGCAATTAACTTGGCAGTGATTGTTCTGCGATATACAGAACCAGTTTTAGAAAGACCATTTAGAGTTCCAGTAAATGTTGGAAAATTTCCAGTTCTACCATTGTTTGGATTTGGTACAACGATTTACATGGCATTACAGTTTGAAGTTGAAGTAATTCTTGTTGGATTAGTAATAATTGCAATTGGTTCTGTTTTGTATGTGATTTTAAAGAGAAGAAAAGATTTTATGAATTCTGATTAATTCTTTTTAGATTTTGCAAGTGCGACAATTGCAATTGCTATACCTATTAGTCCAAAACCTATTCCTGCATAACCCATATCCATTTGTTGTGGAGTTTCTTCTAGGTTATTGACAGAATCTTTCAGATCACTAATGTCTTCGATTAATGCAGTGTGTCCATCAATCATTTGTTGTACAGTAATATCAGATGGTTCAGGGAACTCAATGTATGCTCGTTCTGCAACTTTTGGGGGATGCATTGATAAACTAATTGGAGTATCTTCAATTGTTCCCAACATATTTGCTTGATAAAATCCAGATACGGTTGGATTTACAAATGCATAGTATTTTCCAGGAATGTTGTGATCAGGAGATAGTGGGAGTGTTATACTTTCATCTTTGTAAATTAATTGCATTTTTACTGTTTTTTTCAAACCTTCAACTCCATTTTGAAATTCTTGTGATTCAGCACATTTGATTGGATCTGTAATTTCAGGACATGGATCCATAGGACTAACATAGAATTCAATAGCATTTGTTTCTCCTGAGACAACTGGTTCATTCATCCAACCAATCTCTACCCTATATTCCCCAACAGCATCAACAGTATGTCCATATGCAATACCAATTGAGCCTGGAATAATTAGCAAGAGAAGCAATATGCTTAGTTTCATAATAAAAAAAATCTATGATTGATTTTAAAAATGTTCTATGTTAATTGGAAAGAATTTGAGCTTTGTACCAATTATGCATCAGCATACATTGAAACTTCCCAAGCTGTTGGAGTTTGAGCAAATGCAACATATTCCTTGTATTTTAATTCAGAATACACATTAAGGAAATCTTTGGTAAAAACTTCTTCAAGGAATTTTGAATCAGATCCCAAAGAATCAAGAGCACCTTTCAAAGATACAGGTAATGAACCAATTTTGTATTCTCGTTTCTTTTCTGCAGAAAGTTTGTAGACATTTTCTTCAATTGGATCACCAGGATCAATTTTGTTTTTAATTCCATCTAAGCCTGCAAGTAATAATGCAGCTTCTAAGAGATAGATGTTTGCAGTAGGATCAGGAACTCTGTATTCTAGTCTCTTACTTTTTTCTTGATTTCTATTATACATTGGAACTCTTATTGCAGCAGATCTGTTTGCCAATCCCCAACAAACATTGACAGGTGCCTCAAAGCCAGGAACAAGACGCTTATAGGAATTGGTGGTCGGATTGGAAATTGCACATAATGCTGATGCGTGACTTAAGATTCCACCAATATAGTATCGTCCGGTTTGACTCATTTGTGCAAGTTCATCATTTTCATCATACATTGCATTTGAATCTCCATTCCACAAGCTTTGATGAGTATGCATTGCTGATGCATTATCACCAAAAATTGGTTTTGGCATAAATGTTGCAACTTTATTTTTTCGTTTAGCTTTAACTTTAACTAAATTTTTTACTCCAATAACATTATCAGCCATTTGTATCATTTCATCATATACAAGATTAATTTCACATTGACCAGAAGTTGCTACTTCATGATGTTCAGCTTCAATTTTGATGCCAAAGTGGTTGTATAGATCATCACAAACATCTTTTCTAAATCCTTCAAGTGTATCTTTAGGTTGAGATGGATAATATCCTTCTTTGATGTCTATTGCAGTACTTACATTTCCTTTAGCCCAAGGTGATTCCTTAGATTCAATTGAATAGCCTGAACCACCGTACGAATGTGTTGCTGCATATGGAGATGGATAAACATTGATAGTATCAAATACAAAAAACTCTATTTCAGGTCCCCAATTGGTATGAGTAAATCCAAATTCGCCTAGTTTCTTTGATGCTTTATGTGCAATACCTCTTGAATCTCTATTGTATCTTGAGCTTTCATCTGTGCTACCATCATACAAATCACAAAATATTCTGGCATTTGTTCTATGTCCAGGATCATAATCAGATGGAAGAATTTTAAATGAATTTGGATCAGGCATTAAAATCATATCAGAATTATTTACTGACTTGAATCCAACGATTGAACTTGCATCTAGTTTTTCAAGACCATTAACAAAACTATTTTTATCAATTGCATAGCTTGGCATTCCAACATTATGTAATTCACCAAAGATGTCTACAAACCAAAAATCAATAAATGCAATTTTTTCATCTTGTATAGTCTGTAATACTTGATCTGCGTTCAATTGATATTTTTAGAAAATCAATTTACTAATGTTATCATGTAAGATAGATTTGTCAAGATGGTCAGGTAAATTAAAAAAATTTCAGAATTAACTGGTTTTTGATGCTTTTATGGCATCTAATTCATCTTCAAAGAAGAATTTATCACCAAATGCAGGTTTTAGATCATCTAACCAAATTGCATTTTCATCATATTTTGCAAAAAATGGTTCTTTAATCCAATTTGGATTTCTACCTTGCAAAAATCTCAAAATTAGTAATTTTTCACCATTAATTTGTGTGGTTCCTACAACTTGGACTTTTCCTGGTGTTGCAGACATACTTGGTCCACGAACAGTTCTACCTAATCCACTAACAGTTGAGTAAGCCTGACTAAAGATTTCATATGCTTTGACTAAAGGCACACCAAAGTAATGTTGAGCTCCAGTATCTCTTACAACAAACATGTAGTAGGGGATACAACCAAGTTGAACTTGTTTTGTCCACATATTTGCCCACATTTCTGCATCATCATTGATATGAGCTAAAAGTGGAGATTGAGTTCTAATCTGGGCACCAGTTTTCCTTACTTCTTTGATTGCTGATTTTACAGCATTGGTAGATAATTCGTTTAGATGATTAAAATGTGCCATGAATGCAAGATGCAGACCACTGTCAGTGATCTTTTGGAAAACTTGTAACATTTCTTGGGAATCTGAATCAGTCAAAAATTTGTATGGCCAATAGGAGAGAGCTTTTGTTCCAATTCTAATAGTTTTGAGATTTGGTAATTTTGCTTCAATTAATGCATCAACATATTTTGAAAACATTTTTGCTTTCATTATCATTGGATCACCACCAGTGAAAAGAACATCAGAAATTTCAGGGTGTTCTGAAACATATTGAACAAGTTGTTCTCCCTCTTGCATTGCAAATTTCATTTCATCCATTCCCACAAACTGTGGCCATCGGAAACAAAAACTACAGTATGCATGGCAAGTTTGACTTTGACTTGGAAAGAATAAACAAGTCTCTTTGTATTTGTGTTGCATTCCATACAATTTTGTGCCATCTTTTAGAGTTGGAACATTTAGTTCCATCTGTCCAGCTGGATGAGGATTAAGTTGTAAGCGAATTTCATTTGCAACATTTGCTATTTCTTTTTTATCTGAAGTATTTTTTAGAGTATTTTCCATTTTTGCATAATGTTCTGGTTTTAACATTCCTCTCTGAGGAAATGTCAATACATACATTGGATCGTTTGGAATATCATTCCAATTAATTAATTGTTCAACAACATAGTTATTTGCCTTGAATGGTAAAACATTTCCCACAACTTCCATTTCAAATTGTTTTTCTTCAGAAATATTCTGAATTTGTGGAAGATCGCGAAAATTTGATAATGTATATGATTTTAGCGAAGGGGAATCATCCCAAACTGATTCTTGATAGGTCATTTAGTAAATAGTATGTTCACCCTTGTTAAAGGTTACAGGCTCAATACTATTAATTTTCTATAAATAATGATAATATGCCTTAACGTTTTATTCAAGAATATGAATTGGAGTAAAATGGTGACTAAATCTGGCTGAAGAAGACTTAACACAAATCTCTGTTGGTGAATTTGAAACAGTTTCTCAGTTATTAGCATCTTCGGAGTCACTTCAAATTGCATTTACAATAATGATTTTAGGAATTATTGGGATTGTTATAGGATATAGAAAATTTTCATCTTGGATAGGTTCTAAAAAGATCTATTATCAAAGACCACATTTTTCTAGATTTTTAAGAAGAGCTGTTCTGCCAGTTTTTGCAATTGCGTTAATTACAGCTATTAATATTCATGTACAAACTGGTGTACTGTTAGGAGAAGATTTTTCACTTGGGGTTGATGAAGGAGTTTCTCCACAAGAAATTTTTGCAAAAATTCTCAATACATTCAATATTTTGGTAATAGGCTATACAATTTCACATCTTGTTCCTATAGCTCTTACAAAATATGACAAATCTGGTTTAGAGAAAGAAGATTTTGATGCATGGTTTGAGATGAGAGGATTTATCGATGATAAAGATGGCTTGTTTCATAAACTCTACAAATGGCTTCCACCAAAAATGACTCCCGAAGACTTGACAGATGAAGAATTCAATGAAATGCTAAAATCAAAAGAAGGAATGAAAAAACTAGAAGAGTTTAGGACTGCGAAAGGAAATCCTATTGGTGGATATGAAAAGTTAGTTGACAATCCATTTGAAGAATGGAAAAAATCAGAGAGAGGTAAATATCAGAAATATTACCAAAATTGTGTCACTGGAAATAATCAATCTGGAAGAAAATTAAGACCGGGAGCAAAACCGGATGAGATATTTCCTATTGATATTTGGAGAGAAGAAAAAAGAACACACGGATATGAACCAATTATTCCAAGTAATCGTCCTCCAGGATATGCAAAGAAGAAAAGAGAAGGAATTCCAAGATCAGCAAAACAAATTCTGCCAATTGGAATTTTTATTGCAACAATTTTAGGAGTTGTTGCTTGGTGGGGTGTTGATTTAATTGTATTAGCTACTGCAACAGGTGGATTAGCAATTGGTTTAGGTTTAGCATTGCAAGAGACAATGCAGAACTATTTTGCTTATATTTTGATTAGAAAAGACAAGATTTTCGTTGAGGGTGAACGAGTACAACTAGATACAGGGTATAATGGGTATGTACACAAAATCACACCTAGAGTTACATATGTTAGAGATGCATTAAACGAATCAATCGCCATAATTCCTACAAGACAGTTAGTCAATGCACAGATTGTAAATTATACACAAGGAGTAAAGATGGTACCTGCAATTGTTGATGTAGGTGTTTCATATCTAAATGACCCAAAACAAGTTTCAGCAATTCTTGTTAAAGTAGGAAAACGTGCAATGAAAGAAGTTGTTGATGCTAAAGGAAGACACCTAATAAGACAACGAAGATGCCCTTATCTAGACATCAATAAACCAAGTTGTGGTTGTGACAAGGATATCCATATAGACATTAATCAACCAGTGATTAGATTTAATCAGTTTAATGATTCATCATTAGATTTCTCATTATGGGTATATGTTCGAGATTATGGAGCTCAATTCAAAACAAAAACAGACATGAGAATTATCATGTATGAAGAATTTAAGAGATACGACATTAGAATTCCATGGCCAATTAGAACAGTTTACCAAGGAGATGAAAAACGCGAACAAGAAGAGATTGACAGACTCAAGGAACAAAGAAAGAAGGTTATTGATGAATATGGTACAGGCGACATTGGTCGTGGAAGTGGAGAAGACGAATAGTTTTCTCAAAACTTAAGAGTCCCATTAATTCACATTTTCTTGTTGGGTAAACTATCAGTAATTTGTGGAAAATCCTCTGAAGATTTAGGAAAGAAATTAGCTAGAAAAATTAAAGCAAATTTGGTAAAATCAGAGGTAAGAATTTTTCCTGATGGAGAAAGTAAGATAACACTCAAGGGAAACATATCTAAAAGAAAATCAATTGTTGTCCAATCAATTTATCCACCTGTTGATACAAATCTTATCCAAGCATTATCATTAATCTCAAAAGCTAAAGAAACTTCATCTGAAGTAATTGTTGTAATTCCTTACATGGGATATGCAAGACAAGATAGAGAATTTTTGCCAGGAGAAATTGTTACCATGAAAGTTTTAGCAAAATTGTTCAAGGGTGCTGGTGCATCAAAACTAATTGCAGTAGATATTCACAGTTTAATTGGACTCAAATATTTCACCATAAAATCCAAAAATGTATCAGCTGTCCCAGATTTGGCAGCATATTTCAAGAAATTGAGCCTAAAAAATCCGTTAGTTGTTTCGCCTGATCAAGGTGGAAAAGAAAGAGCAAAAGAATTTGCCAAAGAAATGGGAATAGAATTCATTGCATTACAAAAGAAAAGGGATAGAAAAACTGGTAAAGTACAGATAAAAACAAAACAGGCTAATGTAATAGGGCGTGATCTGATTTTGGTTGATGATATGATCAGTACTGGTGGAAGCATAGTTAATGCAACAAAATTTCTTAAAAAAGAAAAATGCAAGAGAGTTTTTGTTGCATGTACACATGCACTATTGATGAATGATGCTGAAAAGAAAATAAAAAAATCAGGAGTTACAAAAATTATTAGTGCAAATACCATTCCAGGTAATACATCAATAGTTGATGTATCAAATACAATTGCAAAGGCAATAATATAATGCCAGAAAGTTTTTTTGTATTATCTAAAGAATATTTAGAGATTGCAATTGATGAGGTTATTACAATAGCAAAAACTTTTGATAGATTTTCTAAAATTAAAATTATTTCAAACTTAGTAATTATTCAATCAAAAACTAATTGGTATGAAATTTCAAAGAAAGCAACATTTGTAAAAACATCAGGACAAATATTACGAAAAATGTCTGGATTGTTTTTAGATGAAGGAAATTTTGAAATATTAAAAAATGCAAAAACATTCGTTTGTAGAATTATCAATTTATCTTCAAATCAGTTCGATATACCAGAATTGGAAAATTCCATGGGTGATATGATTTCAAAATTCTCTAATGCAAAAGTAAAACTTGAAAATCCAGACATTACAGTTTATTTGATTTTTACAAATAAAGAAAATTTTTTTGGGTTTTCCAAGATTACAAAGGAGAAAAAGAGACCAAAAAAGGCAATATCACAGCCACATGAATTAGATTGGAAATTAACAAGGGCAATGATCAATCTAGTTGGATTAAAAAAAGGAGAAACAGTATGTGATCCATTCTGTGGAACTGGTACAACGCTTCTAGAAGCTGAGTCAATGGGAATTCACGGAATTGGTCTAGATTTTGATGAAAAAATGGTTGAAATCACAAAAAAGAATCTCAAAGAAAATGGATACAAATCAAGAGTAATTCATTCAGATTTCCAAGAAATTAAGAACATGGCTGATGAATTTGACGGTATTGTAACAGATTTCCCATATGGAAAAAATACAAAAACATCAGAAAAACCTGAAGAGATCATTAAGAAATTTGTGACTATTGTACCAAAAAGAAAGAAGATGGCTATAATGTACAAAAAGGAATTGGGAGACAAATTGAAATTAAAAGGATTAAAAAAATATCAAATCTATAGGCATAAAAGCTTGACAAGGACAATTCTGATAAAATGAAACTTGTATTTCTTGGAACTTCAGCTGCACAACCAACTGAGAACAGAGGATTATCATGCATATGTTTAGAGAGAGAAGGTGAAGTTCTCATGTTTGATGCAGGTGAAGCCGCACAGATTTCATATATGAAATCAGGATTGGGTTGGAATAAAAAAATGAAAATATTTGTTACACATCTTCATGGCGATCATTGCGTAGGAATTTTAGGATTATTACAAACAATGTCTATGCAAAATAGAACAGAATCATTAGAAATTTTTGGTCCAAGTGGAATTGAAGAATTTATTGCAGCAAACATCAAAGTTTTGAATTTTGGGTTGTCATTTCCTATTTTGATCAATACAATAAAAGATGAAAAAATTTTTGAAGATGAAAAATTTTTAATCCGTACATGTAAAGCAAATCATTCTATTATTGCATTTTCTTATTTATTTGAAGAAAAAGACAAACCAGGAAGATTCAATGTTGAAAAAGCTAAGGAATTAGGAATACCTGAAGGTGAATTATGGAATAAGTTACAAAATGGAAATGAGATTACAGTTAATGAAAAAATAATAAAACCAGAACAAGTTTTAGGAGAAAGACGTCCAGGTAAAAAAATAGGGATTTCTGGAGATACAATGCCTACAAAAGAATTAGAAGAATTTTTTGAAGAGTGTGATTATCTTGTATTTGATTCAACATTTCTTGAGGCAGAAAAACAAAAAGCGCAAGATACGTGTCACTCAACTGCAAAACAAGCTGCAACAGTAGCAAAAAATGCAAAAGTAAAGAATCTGGTCTTAACACATTTTTCAGCAAGATACAGAGACGAAGTAGAACATCTAAGAGAAGCAAAAGAAATTCATGATTCAGTAATTACTGCAAAGGATCTTTTAGAAATAGAGATCAAATGAAAATGTTTGAATCAATTAAAGATCAAGTTAAGAATGCAAAAAAGATTGTTTTTGTTACTGGAGCAGGAATCTCACAAGAAAGTGGAATTCCCACATTTAGAGGCAAAGATGGTCTTTGGAGAAACTATGATGCCATGAAATTGGCTACAATTGACGCATTTTATGATGATCCAAAATTGGTTTGGGAATGGTATAATGAACGAAGACACAATATTTTTTCAGCAAATCCAAACCAAGGGCACAAAGCAATTGCCGAACTTGAAAAATTTGCAGATGTTGTCAGTTTGACACAAAATATTGATGGATTGCATCAAAAAGCAGGCAGTACCAAAGTTTTGGAATTACATGGAAGTATTGTAAAAATAAAATGTACTGTTTGTGATTTTAGTGATGAAATAATGACAGATTTTACAGAAAATCCACCTTTATGTAAATGTGGAAGTATTTTGAGGCCAGATGTTGTTTGGTTTGGAGAGTCTCTACCACAAGATGTTTGGCAAGAAGCAATAATTCATGCAAATCAATGCGATCTAATGATTATTGTAGGAACATCACTCGTAGTATCCCCTGCAAACACTTTACCAATATATGCAAAACAAAACAATGCAATGCTAATAGAAATTAATCCAGAAAATACTGAAATGTCATCAGAAATGGATCTTGTAATAAGAAACACTAGTGCTAATGCATTACCAGAATTTGTTTCGTTATTCAAAAATTTATGAAAATATACCACTAATGTTTGAATCCGATGAATCTCCAGGATTAAAAACTGATGAAGTTACAGTTCCATATTCTTCATGTTCCACAATCATGTCTATGAAATAAGGAATTCCTGCTGCATCATTTACAGTAGTTTCAAAGTTTGAAGAGAAAAATGTTCCAGAAAAAATTTCTTCTTGTTCTGATCGAAGTATAACATTAACACTATTTGTTTTTCCACTAGAATCAGAATACTGAAGTATGATATTTTCATCAGACATTTGTTTTGTAGATAATGAAAGTGTTTCATATACTAAAGGAGAAGAATTAGTTATGACTTGGCTTGATGATGAAGGTGGATTTAATGTAGAAATTTCATTTGATGATTTTTGTTTGTTCGAAGAACTTCCAGTAAACAAATTTTGTATAGATTCGACAGGATTAAAGTTTGAAACTTTTTCATGAATTATGTTCTGGGAAGTTTCTTTTACATCAGAAACTTCATTAGAAATTTTATCTCCTGTTTCATGAATTTCATTTGTTATAGCATCACTAGTTTTATCTACAATTTTATCAATGGACTCATCAATTCGGTTTTCTACAGCATTTGTTGCTTTAGTACCTATATTTGATATATCATTAGTAAGAGAATCGGTTATTGTTGCAGATGTGGTAGGGAAAAATGAATCAATTTCATTTGAGAAAATCATTCCTCCTAGAACAATTATTCCTGCAATTATGCCTAATTTTATGAACATTTGTTAATAATTCTAAAAAATGGATTTTAGATTCATACTAAAAAAAATAGTCAAAAATGATTGAATTTTCTTAGCTAGTTTTCATCTCCATACACAAACCAATCAATGATTTCATCAATTTTTGACGAAGTAAGTATAACTTTGATTGGGCCTAATGGAGATTCTTCAGATTCTTCACAAATGGCTATTTTTTCTACAAATGCAGCCTGTTTGTTTAGATAAAACCATGTTGAATCGTTTTTTAGATTTTTTTGAAGATTCCGTTTATAGGTTTTCTGAGATTGCTTTGAGTGAATTACTTCGTATATTTTTTCTAAAGAAGTTAGGTCTTTTGATTCAGCAGAAATTGAATAATTTTCAGTTTTAATGGTTGAATATGGAAAAATGTTTGAAATTGATTTTTGAGTTTTTTCTGGATCTTCAGATGGATTTACTGCACAAAACATTTCAATTTTACAATTAATATTTGGAATCTTCATAATACCCAACTTTGGATAATTTCATTTGCAGATTCTATTAATTCATCTTTAGTTAATCCAATATTTGAAATTGCATAATCAGATAACGCAATTGAATTACTAATTCCAACACCTAATTCACGATTATCTCTTTCTTCAAAATGTTCTTTTGTTTGAGGATCATCTGATCTACCTCTTTTTTGTAGAAAATCAAATCTAGTGTCAGTTGATGCATGAATAGCTAATAATTTTACATTTCCAATTTTTCTTAAGACTTCAATTTCATCATTTGAGCGAACACCG
Source organism: Nitrosopumilus maritimus SCM1 (assembly GCF_000018465.1). NCBI lineage: Archaea > Thermoproteati > Nitrososphaerota > Nitrososphaeria > Nitrosopumilales > Nitrosopumilaceae > Nitrosopumilus > Nitrosopumilus maritimus. Next base: position 1,627,595 of record NC_010085.1, read on the forward strand.
TCAATCAAAATCACATTAGAAGAAGAAGATTCAATTTGTGGTTTTATTAGTTCAGCAATTGCACCAGGTCCATTTTTCTCTCTAAGTTCAAGCATTAATTTTCCAAGATTTGATCTTGATGGTTCCAAATTTCTTTTTTTTGCTTCCTCCCTTACTGCATTTCCCATATTGACTATATCATAGCCTTTTGGTTTTAGTCCTTCAGCAATAGTAGATTTTCCAGCACCTGGCATGCCTGTCAAACACACAATTAGTTTTGTCATTGAATATCGAAAACCAAACTCGTCTATGAAGCTACCGGAAATCATTATAAAGATACATCAAGGAAAATTGTAATGCGAACTTTTGTGGCAATTGAGATTTCAGAAAATGACATAAAAAAATCTATTAAAGATTTTCAAAATAAATTACAAATTAATGCAAAGCCAATAAATTCAGATCAATTACATTTTACATTACAATTTTTGGGAGAAATTTCTGAAGAACAAGTGCAAAAAGTAATTGAATCACTACAAACAATCAAGTTTTCTGAATTTACCATAAACTTGAAAGGAATAGGAGCATTTCCCAAACCAAAATTTCCACGAGTGATTTGGATTGGAACAGATGAAGAAGGAGGGAAAAATCTGATTGAATTGGCAAAAAAAGTGGAAAATGTGCTTAAACCTCTAGGATTAGTTTCTGATAAACCATTCAAGCCACACATTACAATATTTAGAATTAAAAAGAAGATTGGAGATATGACAGAGGAATTGAATAAACAAAAGTTTATGGATTTTGGAATGCAAAAAATTTCTAGGATTATGCTGAAAAAAAGTGAACTTACATCTGATGGACCAATCTATTCTAATTTAGAGGAGGTAATTGCTGTAAAATGAAAAAAATTATTGCTAATATAATGAAGAATGTAATTCCAACAAAAACAATAGAAAAATCAAAAGAAGGAATTGCAAAAACAGCATTAGAATTAGTCAAAAAAGAAATTGAAAAATTTCCTGAAATTATAGGAGTAGAATTTGGTGGATCATTTGCTAAAGGCACATGGCTATCAAAAGATGCAGATGTAGATATTTTTGTTAGATTCAAAAAATCAATTTCAGAAGAGAAATTTGAAAAAATCTCTAAAAAAATTGGTTTTGATTCATTGAAGGAATTTTCTCCATATGTAAGATATTCTGAACACCCATATGTTGAGGCTAAAATGAAGGATACAAAGATCAATGTTGTTCCATTTTATGATGTAAAAGCAGGTGAATGGAAAAGTGCTGCAGACAGATCACCATTTCATACAAAATTCATGTCAAAATCATTAACACAAAAAATGAGAAATGAAGTTAGAATTCTAAAGACATTTCTAAAATCAAATGGAATCTATGGTGCAGAAATTGCAAAACAAGGATTTAGTGGGTATGTATCAGAAGTTCTAGTTTTACATTTTGGAAGTTTTGAAAATATGATAAAATCAATTTCTAAAATTGAAGAAAATCAAGTAATTGGAAAAACTTCAAAGAAATTTGATACATCTTTAGTAATAATTGATCCGATAGATAGTAATAGAAACTTGGCTGCTGCAATATCAGATGAAAATATTGGAAAATTTATTCTTGTTTGTAGGGCCTTTAAAGAAAATCCTAAATCTGATTTTTTTAAGAATAAAAAATCAAGAGTTTCAAAGAAGCACTGGGGAAATATATTATCTATTAAATTCAATTTCAAAATGAGAAGTCCCGATATAATTTGGGGACAGATAAAAAGAGCTACATCATCATTAAACACACAATTAGAATTAGCCGGTTTTACAGTACTAAGGAGTAGAGCATATACAGATCAACAAAAAGAAGCTTATCTCCTATTCCTTTTAGAATCAACAAAAATTTCTGATATTTATGCAAAAAGTGGACCAGAGTTTTTCAGGGAAGGCAGTTCGAAGAGTTTCATTTCGAAGAATCTTTCAAATGCAGAATTAGTATGGATAGGAAATAACAAAAAAATCATCTCTCTAGAAAAGAGAAAACACGTAGATGCCAGTAAATTTATGAGTGAATTTTTGAAAAATAATCTTCAAACAGGTATACCAAAGGGCCTCCAAGCTGATTTCAAACAAGGTTTCAAAATCACTATTGGAGAAAAAGGGTTAAGCAAATCAATTAAAGAGGTCGCAAGTGAATTGATCTCAACTGATGGCACACTCCTTCATTTCAATTAAGAAATTTGTGGATGAACCATACTCAGAAATTTTGGGATATCCAAAATCAACTCCACGTCAAACAAAGTCTAGAATTAATGAATTAGACAAATTAAAAATTAAATCAATTTCATTGACGGGTCCTACAACATTAGGAAAACTAGAGATTCTTGGAAAAGGATACGTGGGTGTAGTTGTTCTTGCAAAAAAAGGAAGTAGAGAAGTTGCATTAAAAATTAGAAGAATAGATTCGCAAAGAAAAGAAATGAAGAGTGAGGCCAAATTATTGAAGTTAGTAAATTCAGTAAATGTTGGGCCAAAAATGATTGATGTAAGCAAAAATTTTCTGGTGATGGAATACATTGAAGGAATCAAAATTGTTGATTGGGTAAATTCTCTCAAAGGGGTAGGTAGTGTAAAAAAATTGAAATCAACAATAAGAAAAGTTCTTGAAGATTGTTATAATTTGGATCAAATTGGTTTTGATCATGGAGAGTTAAGTAATATCTCAAAACATGTTATTGTTGGAAAAACAAAATCTACTCTAATAGATTTTGAGAGTTCTAGTGTTAAAAGAAGACCATCAAATGTTACATCAGTTACTCAAGCAATTTTTATTGGTTCAGGAATTGCAAAAAAAGTACAAAAAATTTACAAAAATCCACCAAAGGAGAAAATTATTGGTGCACTAAAACAATACAAACAAGAAAAATCTCTTGAAAATTTTGAAAATCTCTTGAAAATTTTGAAATTGTAATGGGACCGGCAGGATTTGAACCTGCGACCACTAGTCCCCCAGACTAGTATCATACCAAGCTAGACGACGATCCCTTGTCTCAGAGGCACAAAATGAAATTATTAAATCGTCGTATTAACAACCAAAAATTATGAAAATTTGTAATATTTGTCACAAGCTTTCTGCAACAGGAGAAGATCATATAGACTGCATTCAAAAACGAAGCATAGAGTTAGAAGCTGAAGATTTCAAAAATAATATTCCTGAAAAGCTAAATCTTTCTAAAAATGATAAAGATCTTGGTGTTGAAATGAAAGCTGTTTTAGAACATCTGGCAAGAGAAAAAGAAAATTCTGATTGATTAAAGCCATTTGGAAAGTCTGTCTTTTTCAAATTCTAATTTACTTGAAAGATTTTCAGAAGTTTGTTCAGAAATACTAGTAGAAGGTTCTGGTTGTGAAAACATATCAACTTCAATAATTGATGCTGTTTCTCGTCCTGATTCAATAAAACATCCTCCCTTTCCATCAAATAATTCAGATTCTTCTTTTGATTGAAGTTTTGATACAATATTTTTTGCAACAGTTATACCCTCACCTTCTGCAAAAATTCCAGCTTTTGGTACTGCTTTATTTTCTGTGACTACTAAACTGGTAACATCACCAACTGCAAATACATCTTCAAATGGAGTTTTACAATCTCTATCTATTTGAATAAATCCAGATTCTTTAGCCAATCCAGAATCATAGATTACTTTTGGTGCAATATGAGGTGGAACAGCTAAAAGTAAATCAAATTCAGCTTCGCCATTTTCAAAAATTAATTTGTTTGATTCAACTGATTTTATTTTAGATGAATTGTGAAAAGTAATTTTTTCAGAGTTCACTAACTCAAGAATTTTTTTGCTAACTTCTGGGCCAGCTGCAGGTAATGTAATTGGAGCTGGGCTGTAAAAGTCAATTTGAACAGAATCACGCACTCCACGTTTTCTGAGCATGGAATCTATCAATAAACTGGCCTCAAATGGTGCTGGAGGACATTTGTACGGCATTCCCATTATAGAAATGGCAATTTTTCCAGAATCAATATTTTGGAGTTTGTTGTGAATTTCTGAAAGTTGATTGTGATCATATAGATTGAACCCATTTTCTGTTAATCCAGGAATTTTTTGTGGAGCTAAAACTGCACCTAATGATATTACAAGAAAATCATAAGAGATGTCTTCTTGTTTAGTCTTGACATTTTTGTTTTGAAGATCAATTGACAGTATCTCATCTTGTATGAAGTTGATTTCTTTTTTTTCTAACTGATTTAGGTGACCAATAGAATTTTCAAATGTTCGTGTTCCATTTATTATCCATAATTTTGCAAATCCCACCATAAACCAGTCTTTTTTATCAATAATTGTGATTTTGACCTGTGAAGATGACAATGAGTTTCTAATCTCATTTGCAGTAGCAAGTCCACCAAAACCTCCTCCTAAAATTACAACGTGTGGAATATCTGTCAAGTTAACGTTCTTGTGTTGTAGGTCTTATCAGGATTTCATTGACATTAACATAAGATGGTGAGTCTACTGCATACAAAATGGCATTTGCTATATCTTCAGCATGTAAAGCTTCCATCTTTGCTGCATTTTCTACAAATCCCTTTAAGGATTCATCAGTGATTGTGTTATTGAGTTCTGTATCCACAACACCAGGTTCAATACTTGTTACTCTAATGTTTGAACGTATACTGAATTCTTGTCTTAATCCCTCACTAAATGCTGCAACTGCATGTTTTGTTGCACAATACACACTACCAGCAGGAAAGACAATTCTTCCTGCTACAGAGGACAAATTAACAATATGACCAGATTTTTTTTCTTTCATGTGTGTAATTACTGCTGCAGTAGAATACAATACGCCTTTGATATTCACATCAATCATTCTGTCCCATTCATCTACTTTGAGATTTTTGAAGAAGCTTAGAGGCATGAGTCCTGCGTTATTTACTAAAATATCAATAGAATTCCATTTTTCTAAAACAGCTTTTGCAAAATCATCACATTCTGATTTTTGTGTGACATCTAATTTTTGATAAAATATTTCTCCACCATTTTCAGTAATTTTGTTTGCAAGTTCCTCTAATCTATCAACTCTTCTGGCACCAATAGCAACTTTTGCACCTGCTTTTGATAATGCTAAAGCAGTGGCAAATCCAATACCACTACTAGCTCCAGTAATTATTGCTACTTTATCTTTAATCAATTAATCACACTGAATTTTGACATCGTAAAAATGTTTAGTCTAGAAAAATAATTCTCAAAAAAATACTGGCAACTTTATTAAAAGAAAAATAGTAAATGAATTTGTGAAGTCTGAAAAGTGTGCATATTGTGGGGATTTAACAGATTTGCCATTCCAATGCAATTACTGCAAGGATCCATTTTGTTCAGAGCATAGACTTCCTGAAGAACATAGATGTGTAAAATTAAGTCAGATTAGAGCAAAACGATTTGGTGAAAAAAAAGTTATCAGAGACGGAGGAAGAGATAGGCCAAATATTTTTAGAAGAATTTTTGGACGTTTTTAATAAGGACTTTTTTCCGGAGAAATTTTTGCACGTCTTCCCTGATAAATTAATGCAATAGCAAGTGCAAACATCACTAATGCAGTTAATGGGAAGTTTTGAGGTGCTGGCAAAATGAACCAATAATAAACTCCAAAACCAATTGAGACTACAGCCTGTGTCCACAATTTTGCCCACTTGGGAGCTTTGACTACTCTACTAATTCCCTCAACAATAAAAATTCCAATTACAGGATAAATTGTATAAAAAAGAAAATCGATTACGTCAACACCTGTATGAGACATCTAATTAGAAATGAATTAGGTATAATTTCTATCTAATCTTCCAAACGAACTTTTGTGGCTGCGTTTTTAGCAATTAATGCCTGTGCATTTTCATATGGAATGGTTGCAATATCTTCAATTTTAAACGGACCATACTTCTCCAGATCAGCACCTACAATTTCATCTACTTCTTGCAAAAATCTTACTGCAATTTTCTTTGTTTTGTGATTTTGAGACAAGGATTCAAGGAATTTTGATTTTCCGTTAATTGTAGCTGAGAGAATCATTTCTTTTCGGTCGTTTTCTTCTTCTTGTGAATCAAGAATGAATTTTTCTTCATCTAAAAGAAAACCGATCTCAAGGTCTTTTGATTTTGAAATTTTTTCCAATCTGACATTTATGAGTAGAGAGGTCAATTCGGTGGCCATTTCTATCATAGTATCTTTGATTTTACTTTCAACACCATCAAATTCTTGTTTTTTTAGATTTCCTATAAAGTCAGATAGATTTCTGTAAAAGTTAGGATCGATTTCTAGTAGGGATTCATCTTCGGTTTCTCGTAAAACAGTATGATGTAGATAGTTGATATCGATTTGATTTGTCTCGGACATTTCCTACCTAATCCTTAAATGCTGGATGTATTTGTGTTTGATTGAAGCATAAATTGCCCTATAAAGTCAGTCACGGAAAAGCAATTCAAGTATCATATTCACCTGACGAAGTTTTCTCAAGAATTCAACACGAAGGAATTCAATTCATTGATCTTCAATTTACAGGTCTAACTGGTCATTTCCACCATACCACAATTTCTGCCAATACATTTACTCCTGAACAAATGAGAGACGGTCTACCAAAATTAGATGGTTCATCAATTATTGGATTTACAAGTATTGATGATTCAGATTTGCTTCTAAAACCTGATCCTAATACATTTGCAATAATTCCATGGATGACTGAAAACAAGACAGCTAGATTACTTTGTGATGTTTATTGGGGAGAAAACAGAGGTAGGTTATCAAGAGATCCAAGAGGAATTTCACAAAAAGCAGAAGAATACATCAAAACACAAGGATTTGATTTTAGTACATGGGGACCAGAAGTAGAGTTTTTTGTTTTTGATAAAGTTCATTGGGATGTTCTAACACCATACAAAGGACAATCTTATTCAATTGAATCTAAAGAAGCTCCATGGAATCAATCAGGTGATGGATATCCTATGGGATTACAAGAAGGATACTATCCTAGTACACCTGCAGATACCCTTACACCATACAGAAATGAATGTGTGAATATTCTCAATAAGAATTTTGGAATTTTATGTGACAATCATCACCATGAAGTAGCAACAGCAGGACAATGTGAGATTGATATCAAGTATGATTACATGACAAATGCAGCTGATGCTGCACAATCATACAAATACGTAATTAGAAACGTTGCTCAAAAATATGGCAAAGTTGCAACAATGATGCCAAAACCAATTGCAATGGATTCAGGTTCGGGAATGCACGTTAATGTTAGTTTATGGAAAGGAACAGAAAATGCATTCTATGATCCAGATGATGAAATTGAATTGAGCCAACTTGGAAGATATTTTTGTGGCGGAATAATCAATCACGCAAAAGCATTATCAGCAATTTGTAATCCAACCACAAACTCCTATCACAGATTAGTTCCAGGTTATGAGGCTCCAGCATATATTGCATGGAGTTCTGGAAATCGTTCAGCAATAGTTAGAGTTCCAAAACATTTGAAAGGTAAGAATTATGCAAATCTAAAGAGACTTGAATTCAGAGCTCCTGATCCATCATCCAATCCGTATCTTGTATTTGCAGCAGTAACTGCAGCAGGTATGGATGGAATTAAGAAGAAGATGGATCCTGGAGATGAGGTTCGTGATGACATATTCAAGATGACAAAAAGTGATAGAAACAAGAGAGGAATTGGGGTTCTTCCAAAGAGTCTAGGAGAAGCACTTGACGAGCTGGAAAGTGATAGAAAATTCCTTAATCCAATTTACACAAATGATGTAATTGATAAAATCATTGAATTAGAAAGAAGAGATCAACGTGAGATTTCAATCAGACCACATCCACACGAATTTTATTTGTACTTTGATGTTTAGATTCGTCCACTCATTTCAAAAATATAGTATAATGAAACTGCCATTAGAGTAAATCCACTTCCAAGAAATATCTCTCTTCTTTTCTCAGATGTTGCAGCTTTGTATAATAGCACTCCACCTGCAAGACCTACAAACAATATCAAGACTCCCACAACAACATTATCAAAACTTGTGTTAGTGATTAGTGGATGAAAAAATCCTGAAAGTAATACAAAGAATGCAACCAAGTACACATACTTGAATCCAGAAAGAAGTTTTGATGAGGTTTCATTCAATGCTGTTCGTAAAGTTAGTTATCAAATAAACTTTTGAAAAAAATTGCAAAATAATTTACATCATACCGCCCATGTCAGGCATTCCACCCATACCGCCCATTCCAGGCATTCCAGGTGGCATTCCGCCCATTCCAGGTGGCATTCCGCCTTCTCCACCACCAGGTGGACCACCAGCAGATTTCTGAGTAGCGATTACATCATCAATTCTAAGAATCATACATGCAGCTTCAGCAGATGCTGAAACAATCTGAAGTTTTACTGCAAGAGGTTCAATAATATCACTAGATTTCATGTTAGCAATTTTTCCTTTCATAACATCAATACCTGTCCATTTCTCACCTTTTTGTTGTTTTGAACGCAACAGGGTAAGAGTATCAATTGGATCCATTCCAGCATTCTCTGAAAGTGTTAATGGAATTGCTTCTAAAGCATCAGCAAATTTTTCTGCAGCTAATTGTTCTCTACCTTCAAGAGATTTAGCCCAGTTTCTAAGTTTTGTAGCGGCATATGTTTCAGGGGCGCCTCCACCTGCTACAATTTCTGGTTTTTCAATTACATCTTTTACAACCATTAAAGCGTCATGAACAGAACGTTCTACTTCATCAACAACTCTTTGTGAGCCACCACGTAGAAGTAATGTTACAGATTTTGGATGTTTACATCCTTCAACAAATACCCATTTGTCTTCCTCAATCTTTCTTTCCTCAACAAGGTCAGCACTACCAAGATCTTTTTCAAAGAGATCATCAAGGTTTGTGACTATTCTTGCGCCTGTTGCTTTTGCTAGTTTTGTCAAGTCACTTTCCTTAATTCTTCTAACAGCTATAATTCCGGCTTTTGCCAAGTAATGTTGTGCCATGTCATCAATTCCTTTTTGACACAAAACTACATTTGCACCAGAACCGATAACTTTGTCAACCATTGTTTTTAGCATTCTATTTTCTTCATCTAGAAATGATTTCAATTGTTGAGGATTTGAAATGTTAATCTTAGCATCGGTTTCAGTTTTACTGATTTCTAGGGCAGTGTTAATCAAAGCAATTTTTGCTTCATTGATCTTTCTAGGCATTCCTCCATGAACAATTTCTTTGTCCAAAACTATACCCTGAACAATCATAGAGTCCTTTATTGAACCACCTGCTTTCTTTTCAACTTTAATGTCATCAATATCAACATCATAACTTTCAGAGTCTTTTTCTGCAACAGCAAGAACCGATTTTACAATAATGTCTGCAAGTTGATCAGAATCTTTTCTAACAAGTTTTGTTTGCATAGAAGTTTTTGCAATTTTATTGAGAATATTCTTATCATTTGGAGAAATTTTATCAGATATACTTTCAAGAAATTGCTTGGCTTTTCTTCCAGCCTTTCTATAACCATCAACAATAATTGTTGGGTGAACATCTTGATCAATTAATGACTCGGCATTCTCAAGTAAGGCTCCTGCCAAAACCACGGCAGAAGTTGTTCCATCTCCAACTTCATTGTCAGTTGTTTTAGAAATCTCAACGAGCATTTTTGCTGCTGGGTGTTGAACATCAATTTCTTTGAGAATTGTTGCTCCATCATTTGTAATAGTAACATCTCCTAGGGAATCAACTAGCATCTTATCCATGCCTCTAGGACCTAAACTGGTATGAACAATCTCAGCAACTATCTTTGATGCAGCAATGTTGTTCTTTTGTGCATCTCTACCTTTAGTTTCTGAACCACCTTCTTTGAGCAATACGACGGGCATATTTCCTTTAGAAGTAGCTTGCATAGCCATTGATGCAAAAATTCCAGATTCCCCTTTTATACCTTCCAGATCAAGAGTGGTGGGTTTGACAGTCTATCGGTGTTTTTAAATTGGGAAAATCAGGTTGCAAAATATGGCAAAATCACAAAATAAAGAATCTTACAATAAAATTTTCGCAAAATTAAAAGAACATCACAAATGGTTTGAGAACTCAATTCCATTAATTGCCAGTGAAAATATTCCTAGTCCTGCAGTTAGAGAAGCAGTAATCTCAGATTTTGGCAATAGGTATGCTGAAGGCTGGCCTGGAGAAAGAGTCTACGCGGGTTGTATCTACATTGATGATGTAGAGTTTGAATGCATGAAATTAGCCAAAAAACTCTACAAAGCAAAGTTTGCTGATGTAAGACCAATTTCAGGTGTAGTAGCAAATCTCGCTGTATATTCTGCTTATTCAAATCCAGGTGATGTTATGCTAGCACCATCTATTCCAGCTGGAGGCCATATCTCACATGGTAAAAAAGAACATTCTGGAACTGCTGGATTAGTTCATGGTTTGGAAATTGAATTTTATCCATTTGATGCTGAAGAAATGACAATCGATGTTGACAAGACAAAACAGAAAGTAAAGGAATTAAAGAAAAACAATAGACTACCAAAAATTGCAATGTTTGGAGGCTCGTTGTTCTTATTCCCACATCCAGTCAAAGAACTTTCAGATTTTCTAAAGAGTTATGATATGCATATCAATTATGATGCAGCGCATGTTGCAGGACTAATTGCAGGAGGAAAATTCCAAGATCCACTAAAAGAGGGAGCAGATACAATGACTATGAGTACTCACAAGACATTATTTGGTCCACAAGGTGGTTTGGTTTTAGGTTCTGAAAAACATGAAGAACCAATCAAAAAAGCAACATTTCCAGGACTGACAAGTAGTCATCACATCAACAATATGGCAGGAAAAGCAGTTGCATTTGCTGAAGCATTAGAGTTTGGAAAAGATTACGCTGCTCAAGTCATAAAGAATGCAAAATCATTTGCTGAAGCATTAAGTGATGCTGGATTCAAAGTATTAGGTGAAAGCAGAGGATTTACACAATCACACCAAATTGCTGTCAACGTCTTGGATTATTCAGATGGCGGTAAAGTTGAGGCAGATTTAGAGAAGGCCAACATAATTGTAAACAGACAACTAATTCCAGGAGACATCAAAGCTGGAAGAAATTATTTCCATCCGGGTGGAATTAGATTAGGAGTTTCAGAAATTACTAGACTTGGAATGAAGAAAAATGAAATGCAAGAAATTGCTTCCTTCATCAAACAAGTAGTAATAGAGAAGAAGGATCCTAAGAAATTGCTTTCCAAAGTAAAGTCATTTAGAAAGAACTACCAGAAGGTAAAATTCTGTTTTGACAACAAATTAGGTGCTTACGAATACGTCAAATTGCGATAATTCAGGCATAATCAGTAAGAAGTGACTGGTCACCTGGGCTTTTTCCAAATACTAGTTCAATTTCATCAGAAAGTGCATGAATACGTCCTCTTTGATATTCACTAACATCATACTTGTCAACAAGTCTTTTTGCAAGTTTTAGATATTTTTCTACAGAACCACGAGTTATTGTTGGAATTAGTTTATGCCCACAAACACAAGTTTGGATTAATGGCATACGACGATAGGATTTGCCACATCCAGTACACCTAAAGTTTTGTCTTGCATATGCTCTCAGATTTCCCATAATGTCTGGTACTAGATGAGTTGAGATAACATCTGAAACAATTTCTGAAGTATTTACAGCATCAATCAGTTCAGCATTTCTAACTTGCATATCGAATTTGTCAAGCATTGAGCCAAGAGTGGAATATGCACTACGTGATTTTGAAGTTGTAAGCGATGAGGTAGTATGTGTAAAATGATAATCATAAAACTGTCTTTCTGTCTCAAGTCTAGATTTGATGATTTCAACAGATGAAATGTCCGGTGCTTTGGCTTGTTGAAGTGTTGATTCAAAAAATTCTAAAGGCAATGATTTTGTTACCTCAAGATTATGGGCTTGTGGCTGGGATTCATGTGGTAAAACAAGAGGTTGAACAAGTAGTGGTGCATCCATCAATCCACCAATCGCATCTGAAAGGAACTGTCTTGAGAAATTCAAAAGACTATCCATCAACAGCATTATAGAATCAGCATCACCGTCTGCGTCTCTTCTTTTTGCAGAATGCCAATTGGGAGTTGCAAAACATACATGGGTTTCAGAATATCCAATGATTCTACCTACAATTCCAACTGATGTATGAGGAGCAAGACCAATTATCAGATGTCCAATCAATTCCTCAGAGTTGGTTACATTGTAAAATGAGGTTTTTCCATAGAATTTTTCTAAAAGAGTATCAATGTATTTGCAAATCGAAACAAGATACTTGCCACTTTCATATGGAATTATCACATCTTGCATTCGAAGTTCAACTATCTGCTCTGGATCTTCAAGTGGAATTCCATCAACATCATGAGAGTATCCCAATTCTTTGAGTTTCTCAACAGAGGTTCCAATCCAAGAGGGTTTGAATTGAGTTAGAGGAGAATTTGTTGCATCAAATCTAACAGTTCCATCCTTAAAGACTGTCAGTCCAAAGTTTTGACGAACCAATCCTTTTTCCAGAGGTTCAGCAATCTTATCTTGACTGATTAATTCTTTGACTCCTTTGAAGGGTTCTTGGGCACGTAGGCGAATTTTTTCTTGAGCTTCTAGAAGTTTTGATTTTAGGGGAAATTCCTTATGAGAATAGGCTAGAGCGTTTCGTTTGCATTTTTCACAAAAAGATTCTTCGAGTGAATCTCTGCAATGTGGGCACCTATAGGTGACAGTGGTCTTTGTGCCACATTTTGAACATTTAATCCCAATTGACGGGATATTACATTGATTACAATGCCTATTGTAAATACTGGTGAAAAAGTGCTCATTTCTAGATGCCTTTAGAAGATCTCGTGTAGGTCCTCCTTTGTCACTAATTGGGAATAATACGTGTGTTGGTGGTTTCATCTGTCTAGGGGCAGATTTCTCAGGTCTTCCAATTCGTACTCCAATAGATGTAGAGAATTTGTTTCTAATTTTGATTCCAGAAGATTTTGAGATAATTTGAGGAACAGAAGAATCATCAATTGTTGGTTCTTCTCTAAACAACAAATTAAAGAAAATTTTTGCTTCAGTATTTTCAAGAATAATACTGTCATTTTTGACGATATGTGGAACTCCTAATTTTTCAAGAATTTTCTTTGTTTGTGGAGAGTACTCTACTGATGTTTCATTGATTGTTTTGGGATTCAAAAGTAGTCCAAGTTCTTCAGCAGATAGCTTATCCCAATAATACAGGTAATGAGGATGAAGAGTCATATCAAAATCAATCGAGATTTTTAATGCCTCATCTATTGTAGGAATTCTATTGAGAAATCGAGTCAGATAATGGTCTTCAGGCTCGTATTTCGCAATTTTTTGTTTTAATTCCTCAATCCAATATTCTTCTACATATCCTGATGGAACAAGTTGTGCGTTATTTTCTAGGAAATCACCAAAAGATATCAGAATATCTCCAAGGTGAAGTATTTTTTCAATGTCATTTTTGATTTCTATTCCATGTTTTACATCTCTAATTTTTACAACACTGCCATCTTTCAAACGAACTACAGGAGTTTCAATCGAATCAACAAATGCTACTGTTGAGCCTTTTCCTGGAATGTCAATCTTAATTTGAGTTCCAACTGCAATTGTGTGATCAAGTATTTCTGCAACTACAGGATGAAGTCCAACTGCGGCAAAACCAGTATTGCATGCTCGTCCATATCTTAGTCGGAATCCTCCTAGTCTGTTAGGCATAGAAAGGACTGATCTGCCTGTAATTACCTCATGCATTCTTTTGGTAGCTGCATCCTCCTGTTTTTCACCAGTCTGAACAGCACCCTTTAGGTCATTAAGCCACTCCCAACCATCAAGATTGTACATTTCAATTCTTTTGAGTAGTTTCTTGGATCTTCCAATAAGACCATCATTTAGGACACGTAAGGCACCTCCCCTTACTCTATCAGTTTTGATTCGCGCCATAGATTTGTGATTTACAACCTCATAAGGGTCAGTATCAACACCGTCTAGCTCTACTGGAAGATTGGAAATCACATGTTCAATATCTTCATCTAGGATATGGAATTGAAAACTACTAGCCTCTCTTTCATAGATTCTTAACTCCTCAACAAATCGACCTGTTTCATCATCAAATGAATTGGCCTGGAATTTTGATAGTCCTGCTGTCTTTCTGACATGATCTGCAATCAACATAGTTACGGCAGATTCTGTTCCTCCAGCAGAACGCATAGGACCTGCAATGGAAACTGAAAGATATTCAGAACCATCCTTGTTTTTTTTAATCTTTACCTCACTAATTCCTTGCAACGGAGCAATTGTGACTCCTTCTGTAACAATTGCCAATCCAACACGTACTGCCAGATCAAGTTTTTCTTCCAAAGTAGAATCAGGAAGTGAGTATTTTCCCTGTGCAATCTCTTTTGATAGAATTAATGCAGAGAGTTCTTTTCCGTTAGTTTTTAGAAGTTCTCGAAGTGGTTCAGCGATATCAATTTCGTGCATTTTTGCTACACGATCAGCCAGATCAAATGCGATTTTCGGCTCTATTATGCCGGAAGAGTCAACTAGGCTTGATTTTGCAGATGCAGCAGTCTCAAAAATGTTGTATGTTTCTGTAGATAGACTAGAGTAGTAATCAGAATAGTAATCAGGCATCTTAATGCCACTAATACGAGAAATTGCGTCGTTTTCAGACATATAGAGTATTATTACTTGCTTCTTTGAATTGCTTTTGTTATTTCTTCGAGTTTCTTGAGACTTCCACCTTTCTCAAGGAAAGTGCCAATTACTAAGGCATCAGCTCCTGCTTTAACCAAGTTTTGGGCGGTTTTTACGTCCTTTATCCCACCACCTACAATCAAAAATCCGTTAAACAACTGTCTAACAGTCTTGACCATCTCTGGTGTAACACTAGATTTTGCACCAGAACCTGCCTCAAGATAGACAAATCTCATTCCAAGAAATTGAGCTGCAAGTGCATAGGCTGCAGCAATTTTGGGCTTTTCAAATGGGATTCCTCTTGCAGAACCAACAAACCAAGCAGTTGTACCATCTCCTATTACCAGATATGCTGTAGGAAGAGGCTCTAAACCAAATTTTAGAACACTTGGTGCACCTAGGGCCTGTGCTTGTGTGATAAAGTATGGGTTTTCTGAGTTCATTAAGGAACTAAACAAAATGGCATCAGCGTCAGGCACAACCCCCGTAACATTGCCAGGAAAGAGGATTATTGGTATTTTGATGCCTTTTTTGATGCCTTTTACCACCTGAGCCATCTCTATCTGATCTGTAGCAGACGAGCCACCAACCAAGATTGCAGACGCCCCAATCTTTTCGACATCTTTTGCTAGTTTAGCAGATGCCTCTAGATTTGATACCTCTGAATCTATTAGAACAAACAATAATGCATTTTTCTTTTTTAATTCTGATTTTAGGAATGTTTCAACTTTATTTCCAGCCATAGAAATGGTTCGTATGTGGCTCTTTAAAGTTTAATTGGAATGCCATTATACAGATTTGTATAGCTATGTCGGAGTTTGAAGGATCTAATTTTAACAATATTATTAGGAAAATTATCAAAAAATCTTTGTTTACAGAGCGACAAATTGAAATTATTTTAAATCAGAAGAATCTTCTTGAGTTAGAGTTTTCAATTTCAAAAGGTGCGTATTATAGGCAAGTTGGGCAGTCTAGAGAGAAATTAGTCTCATTATTCTACTCAATCATACTTTTACGCGGTTTAGGCATCATTTTACCTGATGATATTGATGTGATATCCAAGTTATCTGAGCAGATTAGTGTGATAAATGAGAGTGATATATTCCCAGAAAGGGAGGAAGAGGTCATTAATGTGATAGATAGGCTCGTAAGACAGGCATGTAGTATGTGATGTTGTGATAATTGTTCAGTTCAATTAGTTGAGTTGTTTGTGACAATGTGTGTGAGTTTGTTAATCTAAAGTGTGAAATAATGTTGTTCTATCACGATAAATCACAATGCAGGCATAAAATTTGTGATGTTAATAGAGATTCCTGACCCAGAAGTGATTTTGAGTGTGATATTAGCCTTCATTGTGGGTTTGGGAGGTTTGTATGGATACTATAAGATTCGACCATTCATCAAATCTAAGAGTGAGATGGTTGATACATCACAATCTGAGCGTTTAGAATACTATGAAAGGCAATTAATTGATATGAAAATACGCTTAGATGCATTAGAAATACAGGGAATTGAGCAGAAAACAGAGGATCCAAATTTGGAATTAAAACAATTCTTGGAAAAATTAGCAAAGAATGAAGTCCAAGAAAAGGAAGTTGTAACATCACAAGAGCCAGAAAAAGTTCCTGAAAAACCAGTTTCCACGCCTAAAATTACCAATATTGAGCACACAAATCCTACCAATTACGTGTTGCATCTAATCACAAACAAAGCTATGACATCACGTGACATACAAATCACATTAAAGAAGAGTAGAGAGCATACTTCAAGACTGATGAAGAAGTTGTTTGAAGAGGGTCTTGTTCAAAGAAACACTGAATCTAAACCATACACATATTCCATTACTGAAAAGGGAATAGCAAAGGTTGGAGAAGTTGAAACAAATCCAACTGTTGCCTAAAAGATATATTTCGAGTTTTTCCAAAGTCATTTTACATAATTTTACGCAAAAAATACTATTTTTGATTATTAATTATAATTAACATATTTTATTAAATTATATATATTATTAATTTATAGTCATAATATGTCCATTCAAGAAAATGAAGTTTTGGTAAAAATCACATCTGCTGGGACAATTTCTATCCCAAAACAGTTTAGAAAGTATATGGACATCCAAAAAGGTGAATATGTAAAATTAATTCTTGGAAAAGACCGTTTGATTGTTAGAAAAATCACTATATCTTGATTGGTTTAGTGTTGTTTTTGGCTGATTTTTATGGTTTGATATGTCCATTCTCTACCATTTCTAGTCCTATCTACCCTACCTTTTGAGGAAAATCTTGAGAGATATGTGGAAATTACACTAAGTTTGATAGGTTCGTTGAATTCATCCTCATATTTTTCAAGAATGTTAGTTGATGTGAATTTGCCCATAGGGAAGAACTTGTCAATAATATGCCAAATTTTAGAGCCTACAGAATCTATGTTAGTTGTGGTTTCCTCTTCTTCAATATTCATCAAGTCCATCATCTCAAATATTTTCAAGACTTTGTCCCTGGTTACATTACCTTCAAGTTTGATATCATAACGTGCACCGTCAGAGTCTTCCATGTCTATACGAATACGTTTTTTGGCCATGTTAGGATCTATTCGATCTGATGTTAACAGTTCAAATGATCCGCGAAAATTTGTTAACTAAATGGTTTGTTAACATTGACTGTGTAAGCCACGCCTAGTTATTTTTTTGTTATTAACAATTAGTCGTGTATAAGCCCCCTAAATTAAGAAATATTCATGCCTGGAGTGGAAATAAAGGGGTTAGATTTGAGATATTCACAATGTTAACGTCAATTTTAACGCCTGGAGTGGAAATTAGGGGGTCAAAATAGGGTTTTTGGGAGTTTTCTTAACATCAAATTAACATGGTTGTTAATTTCCAGTGGAACCCACACACCAATATTTCCACTCTTC